>NZ_JBJLSF010000093.1:0-19361 GCF_050871885.1 Kineococcus aridisoli
TCTGGCAGGTCTTCCAGGAGATCGGGCCCGGCGCGGGCGCCGCGCGGCGGGTGCGCGGGTCAGACGGTGGGCGCGAGGCGCCCGAAGGTCACCGCGTCGCTCCAGATGGCGCGCAGCTGCACGGGCTTGCCGGAGCGCGGCGCGTCCCACATCTGGTTGCCGCCGGCGTAGATGCCGACGTGGTAGGCGCGGCCGCCACCGCTGGTGAAGAAGACCAGGTCGCCGGGGACGGCGTCGTGGGCCGCGAGGCGGGTGCTGGCCTGCAGCTGGGCGGTGCTGGTGCGGGGGATGTTGACCCCGACCTGGCGGTAGACGTAGCTGGTGTAGCCCGAGCAGTCGAAGCCGGCGGGCGTGGTGCCGCCGTAGACGTAGGGCACGCCCGCGTAGTCGTCGGCCACGGCGAGGATCTGCTGACCCAGGCTGGGAGCCGGGGCCGGGGCGGGAGCCGGGGCCGGGGCTGCGACCGGAGCGGCGACGACCGGGGCCGGGGCCGGGGCCGGGGCCTCGACGACGGGGGCCGGGGCCGGGGCGACCGAGGAGTTGACGACGGGCACCGCGGTGGTGTCGCGCGGGGCGCGCTCCAGGGCGGGGGCCGCGACGACCTCGGGGACGACCACGGGCGCCGGCGCCGGGGCGCTGGCGAAGGTGACCGTCGTGGTGGCGGTGGTGGCGGTGGCCGTCGCCGGGGCGGAGACCACCCCGGGGGCGGTGGTGCCGAAGGCGGCCGGCACGGCGGTGACGGCCGAGCCGACGGTGCCGGCGACCCGCGCCGGGGCGGTGCTGGGAGCAGCACCGGCGGGCAGGGCGACGGAGACGAGCAGACCACCGGCCGCGACGGCGACGGCGCCGCCGCGGGCGGCACCACCGGCGGTGCGGGCGACGGTGTCACCGAGGTCGGACAGGGGCGTGAGTGCACGAACGTTGGCGCGGTGGCGCGCCTGGACGCGAGTCGTCAAGGTGGTGGCCTCTCCGACGCCTGCGAGGTGAGCTGTCGGGTTCGGGCGGGAAGGTCGCCCGGCCGGTTCGCACCGGCTTCACCCCGAGGACTGCGACGGCCCGGCTGGCCGTGACGCTGCCCGGAAAGTGGTTCCCCCACCCCTGCCATGAACTGTCTCGGGGGACCTCGTCGCGGTGGCAGGGCTCGGCGTCCGCGAGAGGGCGTCCGCGTGCGCTGTCGCGGAGGCGGGTGGACCATAACCCGATCGGGGCGGGAATGTCACGACCCGGTGACGAGCAGGTGCCCAGGACGTGACGCGCGCCACGCCGCCGTCACCCTGCGTCGGCGCCCGTGACGCACGACGGCCCCCGCGGTGCGCGCGGGGGCCGTGCGGGTGAGCGGGTGAGCAGGCGGCGGGCCCGCCGCCTCAGGAGGCGGAGACGAAGATGTGCACGGCCTCGGCCGGGGACAGGTCCACGACGGCGCCCGCGACGGCCACCTCGACGGCGTGCGCGGAGGCCTTGGCGACGACCTCCGCGCCCGGCAGCAGGCCGGCGGCGTGGAAGCGGGCCATGAGGCCCACGTCGGTCTGCAGCGGCTCGCCCAGGCGGCGCACGAGGACGGGACGGCCCTCGACGTCGGCGCTGGTCAGGGGCGTGACGCCCTCGCGGAAGGCCTCGGCGGGGCAGTCCTCCCCCAGCTCCTCCAGCCCCGGGATCGGGTTGCCGTAGGGGTCGAAGTGCGGGTGGTCGAGGATCGCCACGAGCCGCTTCTCCACCTCCTCGGAGACCACGTGCTCCCAGCGGCAGGCCTCCTCGTGCACGAGGCTCCACTCCAGGCCGATGACGTCGGTGAGCAGCCGCTCGGTGAGCCGGTGCTTGCGCATGACGCGCATGGCCTTGGAGCGGCCGGCGTCGGTGAGCTCGAGGCGGCGGTCGGTGCCCACGTGCAGCAGCCCGTCGCGCTCCATGCGCGCGACGGTCTGGGAGACGGTGGGCCCGGAGTGGTGCAACCGCTCGGCGATGCGAGCGCGCATCGGCACGATGCCTTCCTCTTCCAGTTCGAAGACCGTCTTGAGGTACATCTCGGTGGTGTCGATGAGATCGCTCACACGCGGCATTGTCGTTCATCGGCGGCGGTGGTCGCACCCCTCGTCCGCACCCCCGCCCGCACCGCCGGCCGCTCGTCTCGCGGGCGCACCGGGCCGCGGCTAGCGTCCGCCGACGTGACGAGCGTGCTGTGGTTCCGCCGCGACCTGCGCCTGCGCGACCACCCGGCGCTGCTGGCCGCGGCCGCCGACGGGCAGGTGCTGCCGCTGTTCGTGCTCGACCCGGCGCTGTGGGGCCCCTCCGGGGACGTGCGCCGCGCGTACCTGCTGCGCTCGCTGCGGGCGCTGGACGCCGACCTCGGCGGCCGGCTCGTGGTCGAGCGCGGGGACCCGGTGCAGGTGGTCGGGCGGGTCGCCGAGCGCTGCGGCGCGCGCCGGGTGCACGTCAGCGCCGACGCCGGGCCCCACGGCCGGCGCCGCGACGAGGCCGTCGAGCGGGCGCTGGCCGCGGACGGGCGCGAGCTCGTGCGCACCGGCACGCCGTACGCGATCGGGCCGGGCACGCTGGTCACCGGCGCGGGCCGGCCCTTCCAGGTCTTCACCCCCTTCTCGCGCGCGTGGCGGGCGCACGGCTGGCCGGAGCCCGCGCCGGCGCCCGCGCGGGTGCGCTGGGTGCGCGACGGCGGCGAGGGCGTCGACGGGCGCGACTGGCCGCGGGAGCCGGACACCGGGGTGGCGCTGCCCGAGGCCGGCGAGGCCGCCGCCCACGCCCGCTGGGCCTCCTTCCGCGAGCACGCCCTGGCCGCCTACGACGAGGAGCGCGAGCGTCCCGACCACGACGGCACCTCCCAGCTCTCGCACGCGCTGAAGTGGGGGGAGCTGCACCCGCGCACCCTGCTGGCCGGCCTGGACGGCGAGCAGGGCCCCGGCGCGGAGGGCTACCGCACCGAGCTGTGCTGGCGCGACTTCTACGCCGACGTCCTGTGGCACCGCCCGGAGACGGCCCGCACCTACCACAAGCAGCAGCTGGCCGGCCTGCGCTACGAGAGCCCGGGCTCGGAGCTCTTCCGCGCCTGGTGCGAGGGCCGCACCGGCTACCCGCTCGTGGACGCCGGGATGCGCCAGATGCGCGGCGTCGGCTGGATGCACAACCGCGTGCGCATGGTCGTGGCCAGCTTCCTCGTCAAGGACCTGCACGTGGAGTGGATGCACGGCGGCCGGGAGTTCATGCACCGGCTGCGCGACGCGGACCTGGCCAGCAACATGCACGGCTGGCAGTGGGTCGCGGGCTCGGGCACCGACGCCGCCCCGTTCTTCCGCGTCTTCAACCCGGTCACCCAGGGGCTGCGCTTCGACCCCGACGGCGAGTACGTGCGCCGGTACGTGCCCGAGCTGCGGCACCTGCCCGGCAAGCGCGCGCACACCCCGTGGGAGGTCGCCGACGGCTACGCCCACGGCTACCCCGAGCGCATCGTCGACCACGCCCACGAGCGCGAGGTGGCGCTGGCCGAGTACGCCCGCGTCCGCCGCGGCGAGGGCTAGGGCTAGGGCTGGGGGTCGCGGGCGTCGTAGCGCGTGAAGCGCCGCTGCCAGCGGGCCAGGGCGAGGACGGCCGCGACGCAGGCCAGCCCGCCGGCCAGCGCCGCCAGGCCGTCGCCGACGGCCTCGGCGGTCGAGCCGAGCACGAGGTCGCCCAGGCGCGGGCCGCCGGCGACGACGACGATGAAGACGCCCTGCAACCGCCCGCGCAGCGCGTCGGGCGTGGCGACCTGCAGGATCGTGCCGCGGAAGATCGCGCTGACGGCGTCGGCGGCGCCGGAGACCGCCAGCAGCAGCACGCACGCGGTCAGCCGCCAGTCGGCGCCGGCGGGGCCCCAGACGAGGACGGCGCCGAAGGCGGCCACGGCCGCCCCGTAGACGGCGACGCAGCCGACGACGACGGCGCCCTGGCGGCGCACCGCCCCCAGCGGCCCGGAGAACAGCCCGGCCAGCACCGAGCCGAGCGCGAACCCCGCGCCGAGGACGCCGACCGTGCGCGCTCCCCCGCCCAGGACCGTCGCCGCGATGGCCGGGTAGAGCACCCGCGGCATGGCGAGCACCATGGCGCACAGGTCGACGAGGAAGGTCATGCGGATGTTCGGCCGGGTGCCGAGGAAGGCGACGCCCTCCAGCACCGAGCGCAGCCCGGGCCGGTGGGTGGCGCCGCCGCCCTCGGGCGGCATGGCCGGCAGCCGCCACACCCCGGCCAGGGCGGCGACGAAGGTCACGGCGTCGACGGTGTAGGCGGCCTGGAACCCCCAGGCGCCCACGAGGAACCCCGCCAGCAGCGGGCCGACGGTCAGCGCGATCGCGTTCGTCATGCCCGACAGGGCGTTGGCCGCGGGCAGCTGCTCGCGCGGCACGATGCCCGGCACGATGGCCGAGCGGGCGGGGTTGTTGATCGCGAAGGCGGCGCTCTGCAGGGCCACCAGGCCGTAGAGCAGCCCGACGGAGTCCACGTGCAGCCAGGCCTGGGCGGCGACGGCGACGGCCAGCACCCACAGCGCGAGCGAGGCCAGCAGCGCCACGCGGCGGCGGTCGTGGGAGTCGACGAGGGCGCCGCCGTACAGGCCGAGGGCGACCAGCGGGACGAGGGCGAAGACGCCCACGAGGCCGACCGCGAAGGTGGAGGAGGTGAGGGCGTAGACCTGCAGCCCGACCGTGACGACGGTCAGCTGGGTGCCCACCGCGGCCAGGGACTGCCCGATCCACAACCGGCGGAAGGCGGGGACCTGGCGCAGCGGCGTGGTGTCGGCCAGGAACCGGCGGCGGGGGCGGATCGGGCCGGGCGCCGCCGGCGGTGAGCTCACCGCGTCAGGATAGGTGGTGGCCCGGGGCCACCTGCCGCGGTGCCCGCGGGCGCGGGAAGTCCCCGGGCGCTTCCACCGCCGGCGGTGGCGCCGTGGTGGGCCGGCTGGACGGGCCGGCGCCCGGGGACCCGGTGACTGCCTTGGATTCGCCGCGCTGCGCGGGGCGACCAGAGCGGTCCGCGTCCATCACGCAGCTGCTAGCGGGCAGCCACCTCACGCGTCCCAGAAGAAACCATGTCCTGGACCACCTCCTTTCCCGTGTACGACAACGGTACGACCGCCCCGCGCCGGTTGTCACCTCGAATTCGCCCAGAGCGATCGCGCCTCCCGGCGGGCGCCCGGCGAGTCCCCGGACGGTGCTTGTGGCCGCCGCGCGCCGTGCCCTACAGTCCTGGCCCGTCGAGTTGTTGTCACAACCACCCTTACTGGACCGGAGCCGGCTCGCGACATGCGCACGCAGGAACAGGCGATCCTCGTCGCGGTCTCGACGGTGATCTTCGCGCTGCTGCCCGACCGCGGCGGCCACGTGCGGGTGCACCTGCCCCTGGTGCGCCGCACCCGCGACCCGTTCGGCGGCCGCTGGGCGCTGCCGGGCGGGTGGGTGCGCACCGGGGAGAGCCTGTCCGACGCCGGCCGCCGCACGCTGGCCGAGACCACCGGGCTGCGGCCGAGCTACCTGGAGCAGCTGTACACCTTCGGGCGCCCCGACCGCTCCCCCGGCCAGCGCGTGGTCTCCGTCGTCTACTCCGCCCTCGTGCGCAACCACGAGGCGGCCGCGGCCACCGAGGGCGAGAACGTGCGGTGGACCTCGGCCGACGACTGCACCGGTCTCGCCTTCGACCACGACGAGATCGTGCAGTACGGGCTGTGGCGGCTGCGGACCAAGGTCCAGCACGCGCACGTGGCCCTGCACTTCCTCGGCGAGCGGTTCTCCCTCGCGCAGCTGCGCGAGGTGCACGAGGCGATCCTGCAGCGCCCCCTGGACCCGGCGAACTTCCGCCGCCAGGTGGAGAGCTCGGGGACGATCGTGCCGACGGGGGAACGCCAGACCGGCGGCCGGCACCGGCCGCCCAAGCTGTACCGGGCCGTGGTGCCGGAGGGTTCGGCCGGCCCGTTCATGACCGCCGGGCCGCTCGCGTAGCGACCCGCAGGAACCCCCGCAGAACCCCTCACGGAGAGAGCCCCGCCGATGGCGTCCGTCCCCGCCCAGATCGCCCTGCTCGCCCGCATTCCGGGCGGTGCGGACAGCACGTGCGACCCCGACCTGCCCACCGCGCCGTGGCAGTTCGACGCCGTCCCGGGCACCCCCCTGCCGCTGCCCACCTACGGCGCCGGCGCCTCCCGGCAGGACCCGGTGCCCGCGGGGGCGCCCGTGCAGCAGCAGATCCCGGCGCAGTACCGGCTGCTGCCGGCCGAGGAGCTGCACCGGCGCATCCGGGCCGCGAAGGCGCAGCTCGGCAGCCGGGTGGCGATCCTCGGGCACGCCTACCAGCGCGACGAGATCGTCCAGCACGCCGACTTCGTGGGCGACTCCTTCCAGCTCGCGCAGCAGTCGCAGGCCTGCCCCGAGGCCGAGGCCGTCGTCTTCTGCGGCGTGCACTTCATGGCCGAGACCGCCGACCTGCTCACCGCCCCCGACGTGCCGGTGGTCCTGCCCAACCTCGCGGCCGGCTGCTCGATGGCCGACATGGCCGACATCGACGCCGTCACCGCCTGCTGGGAGCAGCTGAGCGCCCTCTACGGCACCGAGCCGGACGCCGAGGGCAGGGTCCCCGTCGTCCCCGTGACGTACATGAACTCCGCCGCCGCCCTGAAGGCCTTCTGCGGTGCGCACGGCGGCATCGTCTGCACCTCCTCCAACGCCCGCGAGGTGCTGGAGTGGGCCTTCGAGCGCGGGCGGCGGGTGCTGTTCTTCCCCGACCAGCACCTGGGGCGCAACACCGCCAAGGCCATGGGCGTGCCGCTGGAGCGGATGCCGCTGTGGGACCCCCGCAAGCCCCGCGGCGGCAACGACGAGCAGGCGCTGCTCGACGCCCGCGTCGTGCTGTGGCGCGGCTGGTGCTCGGTGCACCAGCGCTTCACCGTGGAGCAGATCGCCGCGGCCCGCGCCGCGGACCCCGACGTGCGCGTGGTGGTGCACCCCGAGTGCCCCGTCGAGGTCGTCGACGCCGCCGACGAGTCCGGTTCCACCCGGTACATCCAGCAGGTGGTCGACGCCGCACCGGCCGGCACGTCCTTCGCCATCGGCACCGAGGTGAACATGGTGCGCCGGCTGGCCGACAGCCGCCCGGACCTGACGATCTCCTGCCTGGACCCCGTCGTCTGCCCCTGCTCGACGATGTACCGCATCCACCCGGCCTACCTCGCCTGGGTGCTGGAGGCGCTGGTGCGCGGGGAGGTCGTCAACCGGGTCCGCGTGGACGCCGAGGTGGCGCGGGAGGCCCGCACCGCCGTCGAGCGCATGCTCGCCGTCCGCCCGTGAGCGCGGGCCCGGACTGCGACGTCCTCGTCCTGGGGGCGGGCGTCGCGGGGATGACGGCCGCGCTGGAGGCCGCCCGCACCCGCCGCGTCGTGCTGGCCACCAAGACGGCGCTCGGCGACGGCAGCACCCGCGCCGCCCAGGGCGGCATCGCCGTGGCCACCGGCGCCGGTGACGTCGGCGCCCACGTCGCCGACACCCTCGCCGCCGGCGCCGGCCTGGCCGACCCCGCCGCGGCCCGGGCGTTCTGCGCCGACGGCCCGGTGGCGGTGCGCCTGCTCGCCGAGCGCGGCGTCGCCTTCGACCGCGACGGCGAGGGGCGCTGGGCCCAGGGCCTGGAGGCCGCGCACTCCAGGCCGCGGGTCCTGCACGCCGGCGGGGACCGCACCGGCGCGGCGGTCTCGGCGGCGCTGGCCGCGGCCGTGCGCCGCAGCGAGGTCACCGTGCTGGAGGAGGCCTTCCTGCTCGACCTGCTCGTCGAGGAGGGCCCCGCCGGGCGCACCGTCGTCGGCGCCGACCTGCTCCTCGCCGACACCGGCGCGCCCGGCGGGGAGCGGCGGCTGGCGCTGCGCGCGGGCGCCGTCGTGCTGGCCACCGGCGGCGCCGGGCAGCTGTTCAGCCGCACCACCAACCCCGCCGTCGCAACCGGCGACGGCGTGGCCGCCGCCTGGCGCGCCGGCGCGGCCGTCGCCGACCTGGAGATGGTCCAGTTCCACCCCACCGTCGCCGCCCCCGCGCACGGGCCGGCGTTCCTGGTCTCCGAGGCCGTGCGCGGCGAGGGCGCGCTGCTGCTCGACGCCGCCGGGCGCCGCTTCATGCCCGACCTCGACCCGCGCGCCGAGCTGGCCCCGCGCGACGTCGTCGCCCGCGGGGTGGCCGCCGCGGTCGCCGCGCACGGCGGCCGCCCCGCGCTGCTGGACGCCACCGGCGTCGCCGCCCGCCTGGGCGTGCCGTTCGCGCAGCGCTTCCCCGGCATCGACCGGCTGTGCCGCGAGGCCGGCATCGACCCCGAGCGCGAGCCGGTGCCGGTCACCCCGGCCGCGCACTACTGGATGGGCGGGGTGCGCACCGACGTCGACGGCCGCACGAGCCTGGCGGGGCTGTGGGCCGCCGGGGAGGTCGCCTGCACGGGCCTGCACGGGGCGAACCGGCTGGCCTCGAACTCGCTGCTGGAGGCCCTGGTGGCCGGCGGCCGGGTCGCGGCCGACACCGCCCGCGGCGGCGGCCCGGCGCGCTCCGCCGACGACGAGCTCGTGGAGCTGCCCGGCCCGTCCGCGCCCGTGGCCTCCCACGTGCCGCGCCGCGAGGTGCAGGCGGTGATGACCGAGCACGCCGGCCTCGTGCGCGACGGCGCCGGGCTGGAGGTGGCGGCCAAGCTGCTCACCCCCGGCGAGGACCCCCTGCAGCTGGACCCCCGCCCCGCGCCGGGCGTGCCGCGCGCCACCCGCGAGGACGCCAACGTGCTGCTGGCCGCGCGCCTGCTCGTGGCCGCCGCCACCGCCCGCGAGGACAGCCTCGGCGCGCACTTCCGCTGCGACCACCCGCACCCGCCCGCGAGCGCCCGCCGCCGCGCCTTCCGGAGGACCCCGTGAGCACGCCCGAGCAGACCGTCGTCGCCGCCGCGCTGGCCGAGGACGCCCCCTGGGGCGACGTCACCAGCGAGGCGCTGCTGCCGGCCTCCGCCACCGCCGACGCCCAGCTGGTCGCCCGCGAGGGCGGGGTGCTCGCCGGCGCCGCCGCGGCCCGCGCGGCCTTCGCGCAGGCCGCGGACCTGACCGGCGGGCGCGTCGAGCTGCTGGAGCTGGCCGCCGACGGCACCCGCTTCGCCGCCGGCGACGTGCTGGGCCGGGTGCGCGGCAGCGCGCGGGCGGTGCTGCGCGCCGAGCGGGTCGCGCTGAACCTGCTGCAGCACCTGTCCGGGATCGCCACCCTCACCGCGCAGTTCGTCGACGCCGTCGCCGGCACCGGCGCCCGCGTCGTCGACACCCGCAAGACCACCCCCGGGCTGCGGGCGCTGGAGCGCGCCGCGGTCCGCGCCGGCGGCGGCTCCAACCACCGCTGGTCGCTGTCGGACGCGGTGCTCGTCAAGGACAACCACCTCGCCGTCCTGCTCGCCGCCGGCACCGACGTGACGAGCGCGCTGCGCGGGGTGCGCGAGCGCGTTCCGCACACCACGCGCATCGAGGTGGAGGTGGACCGCCTGGAGCAGCTGGAGGCCGTCCTGGCCGCCGACGTGGACGTCGTGCTGCTGGACAACCTCTCCCCCGCCGACCTCGCCGAGGGGGTGCGGACCGTCCGCGCTCGCTCGCGGGCGCTGGTGGAGGCCAGTGGCGGCGTGAGCCTGGCGACGGTCGCCGAGGTCGCCCGCACCGGGGTGGACCTGATCTCGGTGGGGGCGCTGACGCAGAACGCGCGCACCCTCGACCTCGGCCTGGACACCACCGTGGGGGCGCGGCCGTGACCTACCTCGACCACGCGGCCACCTCCCCGCCCCGGCGCGAGGTGCTGGAGGCGGTCTGGCCGTACCTGACGCAGGTCACGGGCAACCCCTCCAGCGCCCACGAGGCCGGCCGGGCCGCCAAGGCGGGCCTGGACGCGGCCCGCCAGGCCATCGCCGACGTGCTGGGCGCGCGCCCCGGCGAGGTGGTGCTCACCGCCGGGGGCACCGAGGCGGACAACCTGGCCGTCACCGGCATCGCGACGGCCGCCCCGCGCGGGCGGCACGTGGTCGTCTCCGCGATCGAGCACCCGGCGGTGCTGGAGACGGCGCGGGCGCTGCGGCGCAGCGGGTTCGCCCTGGACGTCGTGGGCGTCGACGCGGACGGCGTCGTGGACGTGGAGCAGCTGCGCGCCCTGGTGCGCCCCGACACGACGCTGGTGTCGGTGATGTACGCCAACAACGAGATCGGCACCGTGCAGCCGCTGGCGGAGGTCTCGGCGGTCTGCCGGCCGCTGGGGGTGCCGCTGCACACCGACGCCGTCCAGGCCGCCGCCCACCTGCCGCTGGACGTCGACGCCCTCGGCGTCGACGCGCTGTCGGCCTCGGCGCACAAGTTCGGCGGGCTGCGCGGGGCGGGGTTCCTGTGGGTGCGCTCCTCGGTGCCGCTGGAACCGCTGCTGCACGGCGGCGGCCAGGAGCGCGGCCGCCGCTCGGGCACCACCGACGTCGCCTCGGCGGTCGGCACCGCCGTCGCCCTGCACGGCGCCCAGGCGGTGCGCGCGGCGGAGGCCGAGCGGCTGACGGCGCTGCGCGAGCGCCTCGTCGAGGGCGTGCTGGCCTCGGTGCCCGGGGCCCGGCTCACCGGCTCGCGCACCCGCCGGCTGCCGGGACACGCCTCGTTCTGCTTCGCCGGGGTCGGCGGGGAGGCGGTGCTCGCCGAGCTGGAGGGGCACGGCATCGCCTGCTCCAGCGGCTCGGCCTGCTCGGCGGACTCCGAGGACGCCTCGCACGTGCTGCTGGCCACCGGCCTGGACGCCGACCTGGCCCGCACCGCGGTGCGCTTCACGCTGGGCCCCACGAGCACCGCCGAGGACGTCGAGGCGGTCCTGCGGGTGCTGCCCGCGGCGGTCCGCACCGCGGGCGGGCGCTAGCGGCGGGGCCCGGCGACACCGGCGACCACCGCCTCGCTTGTTGCAAGTAGGTTGCAGCAAGCAGGACGCCGCGGGGAACGGCGCCGCGAGGAGCCGTCGAACCGGGAGGGCGCGCGTGCGGGCCACCGATCCGCCCACCGATCCGCTGGGGCTGCGCGCCCGCACCCGCCGGCACACCGCGGTGCTGCTGGCGCTGGGCGCCGCCGCGCTGCTCAGCGCGCTCGTCGCGATCGCCGCCGGCGCGGTGGCCGTGCCCCCCGGCACCGTGCTGCGGATCCTGCTCCACGCGCTGGGCGGCGCCCCCGGCGCGGGCTCCTGGGCCCCCGAGCAGGAGGCCATCGTCTGGACCGTGCGCACCCCGCGCGTCCTGCTGGGCTGCGCGGTCGGCGCGGGGCTGGCCGTGTGCGGCGCCGCGCTGCAGGCCGTGGTGCGCAACGTGCTCGCCGACCCCTACGTGCTGGGCATCGACTCCGGCGCCTCCTGCGGGGCCGCCGCGGCCCTGCTCTTCGGCGCGCTCGCCGGGGCCGGTGAGCACGCCCTGCCGCTGAGCGCCTTCGCCGGCGCCCTGGCCGCCACCGTCGCCGTCTTCGCCGTGGCCCGCGCGGGCGGGCGGCTGACCTCGCTGCGGCTGCTGCTGGCCGGGGTCGCCGTGGGCTACGCCCTGTCGGCCGCCACGAGCTTCCTCGTCTTCGCCTCCGACTCCGCCGAGGGCGCCCGCTCGGTGGTCTTCTGGCTGCTGGGCTCGCTGGGCCTGGCCCGCTGGGGCCCGGCGCTGGCCGTCGTGCTCGTGGTCGTCGCCGCCACCCTCGCCCTGCTGCTGCTGTGGGCACCGCGGCTGGACGCGCTGGCCGTCGGCGACGAGACCGCCCGCGCGCTCGGGGTCTCGCCGAGCGGGCTGCGCACCCGGCTGCTGGTCGTCGTCGCCGCGTGCGTGGGCGTCGTCGTGGCCGCCAGCGGCTCGATCGGCTTCGTCGGCCTCGTCGTCCCGCACCTGGCCCGCCGCCTGGTCGGCGCCGCCCACCGGTGGGTGCTGCCCGCCTGCGCGCTGCTGGGCGCCGTGCTGCTGACCTGGTCCGACCTCGTCGCCCGGGTCCTCCTGCAGCCGCAGGAGCTGCCCATCGGCATCGTCACCGCCCTCGTCGGCGCCCCCTTCCTGCTGCACCTGGTGCGCAGCGCCCCGTGACCCGCGAGGAGACCCCCGTGCCCCACCACCGCCCGACCGCCGCGACCGCCCTGACCGCCGCGGCCGCCGCGGTCGCCCTGCTGCTCGGCGGGTGCACCGCCACGAGCGCGGACGCCCCCGGCCCCGGCCCCGGCGACGGCTTCCCCCTCACGGTGCGCAACTGCGGCGCGGAGGTGGTCCTGCAGGCCCCGCCGCAGCGCGTCGTGCTGCTCAAGAGCGCCGCCGTGCCGTTCCTGCACGAGCTCGGCGTCCTGGACCGGGCCGTCGCCCGCGCCGGGCGGTACCCCGCGCAGTACTACGACGAGGCGACGCTGGCCGAGCTGGCGGACGTCCCGCTGCTCACCGACGCCACCGACACCAGCGGGCACCTGCGGATCTCCCGCGAGGTGGTCCTCGCCCAGCGCCCCGACCTGGTGCTCGGCGAGGCCGAGGGCCTGGACCGCGCGACCCTGCAGGCCTCCGGCATCCCGCTGCTGGAGGAACCGGCGCTGTGCGGGGACGAGGAGGGCGGCGCAGCGGGCTTCGAGACCGTCGCGCGGCAGCTGGAGCTGTACGGGCGCGTCTTCGACCGCCCCGAGGCCGCCCGCACCGCCGCCGACGCGCTGCGCGCGCGCGTGGAGGCCGTCACCTCCTCGGCCGCCGGCGGTGCCCCGCGCAGCGCCGCGGTGCTCTACCCCACCGTGGGCGGCGGGGTCGTCTACGCCTACGGCGCCGCCAGCACCGCCACCCCGCAGCTGGCCGCGGCCGGCCTGCGCAACGTCTTCGCCGACGTCGGCGACCGGGTCTTCGAGGTGAGCCGCGAGGAGCTGCTGGCCCGCGACCCGCAGGTGCTCGTGCTGCTGCACGGCGACGGGGACCCGCGGGCCGTGCAGGAGGCGGTCACCACCCTGCCGGGCGCCGACCGGATCACCGCCGTGCGCGAGGGCGAGGTCCTCGTGCAGCTGTTCAACTTCACCGAACCGGCCACCCCGCTGGCGGTGGAGGGGCTGGAGCGCCTCGCCGCCCGCTTCCCCGCCGTCCCCGCGCCGCCCGGCACCCCCGCGACCGGTCCCGCACCCGCCGCCGGGGCGCCGTCGTGATCCGCGCGCACGGCGTGCGCTTCGCCCACGGCACCACCCCCGTGCTCGCGGGCGTGGACCTCGTGGCCGCCGACGGGCAGGTGCTGGGCCTGCTCGGGCCCAACGGCAGCGGCAAGACGACGCTGCTGCGCACCCTGCACGGCTCGCTGGTGCCCGCCGCCGGCCGGGTGGAGGTCGACGGCACCGACGTGCGCTCGCTGTCGGCGCGCGAGGTCGCCCGGCGGGTGGCGGTCGTGGTGCAGGAGGAGGAGGGCGGCGAGCTGCCGCTGCTCGTCGCGGACGCGGTGCTGCTGGGGCGCACCCCGCACCGCTCGGCGTTCTCCCGCCACGGGGAGGAGGACGTGGCGCTGGCCGCGCAGGCCCTGGAGCGCGTGGGCGCCGGCCACCTGGCGGGTCGCCGCGTCGGCGAGCTGTCCGGCGGGGAGCGCCGGCGCGTGCTCATCGCCCGCGCCCTGGCCCAGCAGGCCCCGCACCTGCTGCTGGACGAGCCGACCAACCACCTGGACGTGCGCTACCAGCACGAGGTGCTGCTCCTGGTGCGCGAGCTCGTGCGCGCGCTGGGGCGCACGGCCGTCGTCGTGCTGCACGACCTCAACCTCGCCGCCCTCTACTGCGACCGCGTCGCCGTGCTGCACGAGGGCCGGGTGCGCGCCGCGGGCACGCCCTCGCAGGTGCTCGTGCCCGAGGTCCTCGAGGACGTCTACGCGGTGCGGGTGCGGCGCCTGGAGCTCGAGGACGGCTTCCAGCTGGCCTTCCGCCCCCGCGCGGGCGCCCCGCCGACCGCCGGCGGGCCGCCGGTCAGCCGCCGACCTGCTGCTGCAGCACCTGCACGGGCACCCGGCCGGTGACGATGGCCTCGGCCACCTCCTCCAGCGGCTGCCCGCTGCCGTAGGCGCGGGCGCGCAGCAGCGCCAGGGCGTCGGTGCCCTGCAGGCCCAGGACCGCGCAGGACAGCCCGACCGCCGCCCACACCCCCCGCCGGCGCCGGGCGGCGGGGGCCTCCTGCCAGGCGGGACCGGCCGACGGGTCGTCCGGGTCCACGCCGGCCGCGGTGAGCAGCAGCTGCTCGTGGACGAGCCCGGCCACCACCTGCGCCGCGGCCAGGTCGAAGGACGCGGCGGGCCGGGGCCCGGTCCAGTACAGGTCCACGGCACCGATGCGCAGCTCCCCGAGCCCCAGCGGCAGCGCCACCACGCTGCGGAAGGGGGTGCTGCGGCGCAGCTCGTCGTGCAGCGCCGGCCACCGGCTGCGCAGGCCCGCCTCGTCGGCGACCACGGGCTCGGCGCGCTCGAAGGCGGTGAAGCAGGGGCCCTCGCCGACGGTGAACTGCCACTGCTCGGCCGTGGACGCCGCCGGCTCGCTGGCTCCGAGCGGCACGCGCTCCTCGCGGCCCATGAGGCTGAGGCCGGCGGCGTCGACCGCCAGCACCGCCGCGCACGCCCTGGCCAGGGCCACCGGCAGCAGGTCCGGGCCCAGCCGGGCGGCCTCGGGCGTCCAGGCGGTGCGGAACTGCTCTGCGGTGTCCACGGGTGTTCCCGTCAGCTCCTCCGGCCGGCGCTCGGGCGACCCGGTTGCACCCTGCGCGACAGCGAACCACGCCGCTGCGGGGAGCGCACCCGCTCGGACCCCGCTCAGTCCCGCCCGGGCCCGGGGCCGGCGTCGAACTCCTCCTCGGCCACCGGCTCCCACGGTCCGCCGAGGTAGCGGTGCACGCCGACGCCGCGGGCGCGGGCGGTCCACGGGGAGAACCCCGCCTCCAGCCGGGCCAGCAGCGCCCGGGCCTGCTCGGGCGGCAGGAAGTTGGCGACGGTGACGTGGGCGCGGAAGCCCTGCGCGTCCTGGCGGCTGAGCCGGCCGGCGAAGGCGGCGGCGATCCGCGCGCGCACGGCGTCCAGCTCGGGCGCGCGCAGCACGAGGGCGACCCCGCGCCCCAGCGAGCGCAGCCCGGTGACCTGCACGTCGAAGGCGGGGCGCCGGCAGGCCTCCCGGACCGCGGCGAGGACCTCGGGCAGCTCCTCGCCGGGCAGCGCGTGGAACATCGTGACGTGCGCGGACAGCTGGTTGCGCTCGGGCGGGAACCACCGGGCGCGCAGGGCGTCCAGCTCCCGGGTGGCCTCCTCCTCCAGCAGGAGGGTGGCGATGAGCGGGGCGGCGCTCACCGCAGCGCCAGGGCCAGCGCGCCGCCGGCGGCGGAGAGCACGCACACGGCGGCGGCCGCCAGCGCCGCCGCCCACCAGCGGCGGTCCGGGTGCCCGCCGCGCAGGGCCCGCACGCCGAGCACGAGCACGGCCAGCCCCATGAGCAGCGACAGCGGCCACAGCACCAGCGAGAGCAGCAGCCCCGCGCCGGAGGCGACGAGCCCGGCGATCGCTCCGGTGTTGGTCGGCTGCGCGTTCTCCTCCACGGCCCCCACTGTGCCAGCCGGGAGGCGCCGCGCCCGCCCGGGCCGGCCTCCCGGCCGGGGCGGCGTCAGCCGACGCCCACGAGCGTCAGCGCGGGCGAGCCCGCGTAGCCCACGGCGCCCAGCCAGCGCCGGTCCGGGTCCAGACCGCTCCAGGCCACCTCGTAGGTGGCCTGCCGGCCCTGGCGCACCGGCAGCGGGTCCGGGGTGGCCGTCAGCGCGCCCTCGGCGTCGGCGGGGGTGAGCACGAACGTCGTGAGGTCGTAGTCGACGGGCTGCCCGTCCGCGGTGGCGTAGGCGTCGACCACCAGCTCGTAGTCGCCGGGTGCGGCCACGAGGTCGATGCGCTCCTGCGAGGTCAGCGTGGTGGAGGCGTCGACGAGGTCGCCGTCGGGGGTGAGCAGGTACAGGTCCAGGTCCGTGCCGGGACCGGCGGCGGGGTCGGCGGCCAGCTCGAAGCGCGAGGCCACCGCGTCCTCGGGGACGGTGATCGACCAGGTGGTGGAGTAGCCCTCCTCGATGCTGTCCGCGCTCGTCTCCCCGGGCGCGAACCCGGTGGCCCGCAGGTCCAGGCGGCCGCTGGAGCCCGCGGTGAGGGTCACCGGCAGCTCGCCGGCGGCGCCGGTGCCGTCGACGGCGGCGGGCGCCTCGACGGCCTGCGCGCGCAGCGCGAGCGGCGAGCGGACGGTGAGCTCGTCCCCGCCCGTCCACACCAGCTCCCCCGCCGACCACTGCTCCGGGGCGGCGTCCGTGCGGGTGGCGGTGACGCGGAACTGCTTGGTCTGGCCGGCCTCCAGGAAGAGCACGCTCGGGGTGACCCGCACGTCCCAGCCGGGCACCGAGGCGTCGGCGCGGTAGTAGCCGCCGGTCGTGGCGGTCACCCGCCGGGTGAAGGTGCGCTCGCCGACGACGTCGCCGGCCGCGATCGAGGCCTGGTTGAGCTCGCTGGGGTCGATCGCGCCGACCCCGGTGCCGGTCGGCACGCCCGAGCCCTCCAGCCAGCGCAGCCAGTCGACCGGCGTGGAGTCGTAGACCAGGCCCGGCTCCAGCAGCCGGGGCGGGTCGACCACCCCGGCGCCGGCGCCGAAGACGTCCTGGACCGCCGCGCCGTCCGGGCCGACGAGGCTGCGGGCGGTCGTCATGAGCGCGGAGCGCACCACCGCGGGCGACCAGTCCGGGTGCGCGGTCCGCACCAGCGCGGCCAGGCCCGCCACGTGCGGGGCGGCCATCGAGGTGCCCGACTGCGGGGCGAACAGGTCGCGGCCGGTGCGCGAGGCGACGGGCGAGTAGCCGGCCACGACGCCCGAGCCGGGAGCGGCGACGTCGGGCTTGAGGACGTCGCCGCCGGCGACGGCCACCGGGCCGCGGGAGGAGAAGCCCGCCAGCTGCGGGACGGGGGTGGGCCTGCCGGTGGTGTTGCCGGCCTCGAAGCGCGCGGTGGCGCGCGGGGTGCGGCCGACGGCGGCGACGAGCCGGCGCCCGGCGGCGGCGTCCAGGTGCACGGTGGGGACGCTGTGCGCGTCCGGCTCGGTCGAGCCGGGCGCGGTGTTCACCAGCACCATCCCGGCACCCCCGGCGCGGGCCACCTCGGCGGACTTGGCGACGCGGGGGGTGGTGGAGCGCTCGCAGACGACGATCTTCCCGCCGGCCCGGTCCGGGTCCAGGGTCCCCGCCTCGCAGGTGCGGGCGGCGGCCGCGGCCGCCTTCGGCTCCTTGACCCAGGCGGCGAGCACGATGAACCTCGACGCCAGGGGCCGCTGCCGCAGCCGCGCGCCGACGAACCTCGTGCCGTCGCCGAGGACCACGGTGCCCTCGCGCAGCACCGACGTGCTCGCGGCGACCGTGGTCACCCAGGGGCTGGCGTGGTCGGCGCTGGAGGCGGCGGGACCGGCGTTGCCCGCCGAGGCGGCGACGAAGACGCCCGCCGAGGCGGCGGACAGGAACGCGACCTCGACGGGGTCGGCCGGGTCGGTGGCCGCCCCGGAGCCGATGGAGTAGTTGATGACGTCCACGCCGTCGGCGACGGCCTGGTCGATGGCGGCGACGAGGTCGGAGGTCTGGCAGCCGTTGAGGCCGGTGGCCGCGGTCCAGCACACCTTGTAGACCGCGAGCGCGGCGGCGGGGGCGGTGCCGGTGACCTCCCCGTAGGAGGCGCCGTCGATCGTGGCGGGCACCCCGGAGCGGCCGGCGGCGGTGGTGGCGGTGTGGGTGCCGTGGCCGTCGCTGTCGCGGGCGGAGCGGAACTCCCCGGCCGCGAAGCCGGCGTGGGCGGCCTCGAACCCCTCGGAGAAGGTGCGCGCGCCGACGACCTTGGTGCTGCAGTCCTGCACCGTCCACCCGGGCCCGCTCTCGCAGGCGCCGGTGAACGTGCCGCCGTCGGCCTTGGCGAAGCGGGTGCTCCCGTCGGCGGCCACGGGCAGCGGCTCGCCGGCCACGGAGGGGTGCTCGGGCCACAGCCCGGTGTCGAGGTCGGCGATCACGACGCCGGCGCCGGCCCGGTCCGCACCGCCCAGGCGCTCCCAGACGCCGCCGGGACCGGTGAGGCCGAGCTGGTCGGCCGTCGTGCCCGGCGCGCCCCCGCCGTCGCCGGCCCCGGTGGCGGGAGCGGTGGCAGGAGCGGTGGCAGGGGCGGCGGTGGCGCCGCGGGCGGGGTGGCGCTCGACGTCGGGGCTGACCGCCAGGACGCCGGGGGTGTCGCGCAGCTTGGCCGCCTGCGCCGCGCTGAGGCGGGCGGAGAAGCCGTTGAGGGCGACGGTGTAGCGCTGCCGGGGCGTCGCGCCGACCGAGCGGGCGAGCTGCGCCTGCGCGTCGAGCAGCAGCTCGCGGTAGGCCTGCGTGGAGCGCGCGGTGACGTCGACGCCGCCGCCGGCGGACTTCAGCCGGGGCAGGCCGGGCAGGGAGCCGTCGTACTGGGCGACGGGGTCCTGGGCGAGGGTGACGACGTAGTCGCCCCGCTCGTCGAGGTCGCCCTGCGCGGCCGGGTCGGCCGGCGCGCCCTGCGCGCGGGGCACCGGGGTGGGCGCGGCGGGGGCCGACGCGGGGGCCGGCGCGGGGGTGGAGGCGGTGGCCGGGGTCAGCGGCGCCAGGCCGAGCAGCAGGCCGGTGCCGGCGGCGAGGACGGCGGACGTGCGGCGGCGGGTGCGACGACGGGGTGGGCGGACGTCCACCGGGCCTCCTCGGCAGCGGGACGAGACGTCACGATGGGTGTGCGCGTGACGACAGTGCGAAGCCAAGCTGGTCCCCGGGGCGACGTCAAGCGTCTCCGACGCTGCGTAGTCTCTCCCCCGTGCCGACTCCTCGTGCCGTCTCCCGCCCCGGCCCGCAGCGCCCGCGCGCGGCGGGCGCCCTGCTCGGCGCGCTGCTGCTGGGCGCCGGGCTGCCGCTGGCGCTGGCCGCACCCGCCGCGGCCCACGACCGGCTGGTGTCCACCGACCCCGCCGACGGGGCGCCCGTGGAGGTCGCGCCGGACGCGGTCGCGCTGACGATGTCCTCCACCCCGCTCGCCCTCGGCACCCAGGTGCAGGTCAGCGGCCCGGCCGGGGTCGTCTCCACCGGCGAGCCGCGGATCGTCGACGAGGTCGTCACCCAGGCGCTGACCGGCGAGCGCCCCGCGGGCACCTACGAGGTGCAGTGGCGCGTCACCAGCTCCGACGGCCACCCGATCTCCGGCTCGTTCACCTTCACCACCGCCCGGGCCGCGGGCGCGCCGGGGACCCCGAGCGCGACCCCGGACGACACCCCGAGCGCCACGGACCCCGCAGCCCCGCCGTCCCCCGAGGCGTCCGCGGACGCCT
>NZ_JBJLSF010000094.1:0-18440 GCF_050871885.1 Kineococcus aridisoli
ACCGAGCGGTGCCCGCCCCGCGCCGTCCCCGCCCCCGTCCGGCCGCCGGTGCGGCCACCCACCCCGCGACCCCTCGATCGACGCGAACAGGCAGGACGTCCCGTGAGCACCCCTCCCGCACCCCCGCCCGTGCAGGCCGCAGCCCCCGAGCTGCGGCGCTGGGCACCGCCCGTCGTCGAGGTGCGCCGCGGCGGCCTGGCCGCCGCCGACCTCGCGGGCTTCGACGTCCTCGCCGTCCCGATCGCCCCCGGCCACGCGGAGGGCCTCCCCGTCCAGCCGCGTCCGGGGGCCGCCGACGCCGCGCTGCGCTACGACCTCGACCTGGCCGCCGAGTGCGCCGCCGAGGAGGCCGGCGCCGAGCCCGGCAGCGCGACCCGGCTGCCGGTCGCCGCTCCCGCCGGAAACCCGCGCCGGCTGCTCGTCGTGGGCGTCGGCGACTCCTCCCCGCTGGCCCTGCGCCGCGCCGGGGCGGCGCTGGCGCGCGCCGCCGGCCGCACCGCCGACGTCGCCACCACCCTCGCCGACGGCGTCGGCCCCGCCGGGGTGCGCGCGGTCGTCGAGGGGTTCCTGCTCGCCTCCCACAGCCCGCCCGCCAGCGGGCGCAAGGCCTCCGGCGACGCCCCGGCGCGGCGGCGCCTGCTGCTGCTGGGCGAGGTGGCGGTCGCCGACGTGCGCCACGCCGAGACGACCGCCGCGGCCACCGTCCTGGCCCGCGACCTGGCCGCCACCCCGTCCAACCTCAAGGACCCCGCGTGGATGACCGCGCAGGCGCGCGAGGTGGCCGCCGCAGCGCGGCTGGAGGTGGAGGTCCGCGACGCCGACCGGCTGCGCCGCGAGGGCTTCGGCGGCCTGCTCGCCGTCGGCGCCGGCTCGGCCTCCCCGCCGGCGCTGGTGCAGGTGCAGCACGCCCCGCGCGGGCGCACCGGGGTGCCGCACGTCGTCCTCGTCGGCAAGGGCATCACCTACGACACCGGCGGGCTGGGCCTGAAGCCGCGCGAGTCGATGGTGGCCATGAAGACGGACATGGCCGGGGCGGGCGTGGTGCTGGCCGTCGTGGCGGCCGCGTCCCGGCTCCAGCTGCCCGTCAAGGTCACCGGCCTGCTGGCCCTGGCCGAGAACGCCCTCGGCGCGAGCTCCTACCGCCCCGGCGACGTCGTCACGCACTACGGCGGGCGCACCACCGAGGTCAACAACACCGACGCCGAGGGGCGGCTGGTGCTGGGCGACGCGCTGGCCTACGCCGACGCGGTGCTGCAGCCCGACGTCCTCGTGGACGTCGCCACCCTCACCGGGGCGGCGGCCCTGGGGCTCGGCAAGCGGCACGCGCCGCTGTACGCCACCGACGACGCCCTGGCCGCCGAGCTGCTGGAGGCCTCGGCGGCCACCGGCGAGCGGTTGTGGCGGATGCCGCTGGTCGACGACTACGCCGGCCTCATCGACTCCGAGGTCGCCGACGCCCGCCAGGTCGCGGGCGCACCGGGCGCGGGGGCGGGGTCGATCCTGGCCGCGCTGTTCCTGCGCCCGTTCACCGGCGGCCGCCGCTGGGCGCACCTGGACATCGCCGGCACGGGCCGCGCGGACGGCGCCGAGCACGAGGTCGGGCGCGGCGCGACGGGCTTCGGCGCCCGGGTGCTGCTGGAGTGGCTGGAGGCGACGGCCCGCGCCTGAGGCGCCGGCGGCGGTCAGCCGTGCTTGACGGCCAGCAGCAGGCCGTCGCCGGTGGGCAGCAGCGTCGGGTACCAGTTGCCGTCCTCCAGGACGGTGCGCCCCACCTCGCGCAGCGCGACGGTGGAGGCGTCCCGGGCCGCGGGGTCGGCGACCTTGCCCTTCCACAGCGCGTCGTCGACGACGAGCAGCCCGCCGGGGCGCAGCAGCCGCAGCGCCTGCTCCAGGTACGCGGAGTACTCGCGCTCGTCGCCGTCGAGCAGCACGAGGTCGTAGGCGGCGTCGGTCAGGCGCGGCAGCACCTCCAGCGCGCGGCCGTTGATCAGCCGCGCCCGGTTGGTGCGGATGCCGTCGTCGGCGACGGCCTCCCGCGCGGCGCGCTGCGCCTCGGCGTCGGAGTCGATCGTGGTCACCACGCCGTCCTCGCCCATGCCCCGCAGCAGGCACAGGGTCGACACCCCGGTCCCGGTGCCGACCTCCACGACCGTGCGGGCCCGCGTGGCGGCCGCGAGCACGGTCAGCGTCGCCGCCACCCCCGTGCTGACCGGCTCGACCCCCAGGTCGGCGGCGCGCTCGCGCGCCCGCTGCAGCACGTCGTCCTCGGCGACGAACTGCTCGGTGAAGGCCCAGCTGGCGGGCTGCTTGGCGGTCGTTCGGCTCGTGGGCGACGGCACCTGCGCAATCTAGTCCACCCCCGTCCGCTCACGATCAGTGAACGCCGTGGACCGGCCCGTGAGCACTCGTGGTCCCGGGCCGGGCCGGGCCGGGCCGCTGCCGCGCGTCGTCCCCCCGCGGGGGGAGCGGGGAACCGGGTGCGTCCGCCCTGCGTTGGACACCAGGACGCCGACCGGCGGAAAGAAGCACCGGGAACTGGCCCGAGCGAGGGGAGTGGGAGACCATGGGAGCAGTGGCGGTGCCGTTCGCGGCCCCCTTCCCCGCCCGTTCCAGGAGGAGCACCGTGAGCGACGACCCCGGCCCAGCCGGTCGTCCTGCCGAGACCGCAGGCGCGCGCGCCGACGCCCGTGCCGGCAGCGCCTCCCTGTCGCCCGCCGCCGCCGTCTCCACGTGGGTGCCGCCGACGTGGGAGGAGGTCGTGCGCGACCATTCCGCGCGGGTGTACCGCCTGGCCTACCGCCTGACCGGCAACCGGCACGACGCCGAGGACCTCACCCAGGAGGTCTTCGTCCGGGTCTTCCGCTCGCTGTCCAGCTACCAGCCGGGCACCTTCGAGGGCTGGCTGCACCGCATCACGACGAACCTCTT
This sequence comes from Kineococcus aridisoli, assembly GCF_050871885.1. Taxonomy (NCBI): domain Bacteria; kingdom Bacillati; phylum Actinomycetota; class Actinomycetes; order Kineosporiales; family Kineosporiaceae; genus Kineococcus; species Kineococcus aridisoli. The sequence continues at coordinate 2,929 of NZ_JBJLSF010000094.1, forward strand.
CCTCGACCAGGTCCGCCGCAAGCAGCGCATCCGCTTCGACGCCCTCGCCGAGGACGCCGGGGACAAGCTGCCGAGCACCGACCACGGCCCCGAGCGCGCCTTCGAGCACCGCAACCTCGACGACGACGTGCAGAGCGCGCTGGACGCCCTGCCGCCGGACTTCCGCGCCGTCGTCGTCCTGTGCGACATCGAGGGCCTGTCCTACGAGGAGATCGCGGCCACGCTCGGCGTGAAGCTGGGCACCGTCCGCTCCCGCATCCACCGCGGCCGCGCCCAGCTGCGCGCCGCGCTCGCGCACCGGGCGCCCCGCCCCGCCGCCCCCGTCCGCCTCGCCTACGGCGAGGAGAAGCCGTGAGCGGTCCGCACCTCGGCACGCGGGTCAGCCCGCTGCTCGACGGGCGGCTCGCGGCGGACGCCGTGGCCCGCGCCCACGAGCACCTGCGCGCCTGCCCCGACTGCGCGGGTGCCGTGGAGTCCGAGCGCCTCGTCAAGGCGCGGTTGCAGGCCCTCGCCGAACCGCAGCCGTCCCAGGACCTGCTCGTGCGCCTGCTCGACATCGGCGGGCCCAGCGGGCCGCTGCCGCCGCGCGACGCGCCGATGGCCGTGCCCGCGCGCCCCGTGGTGGGCACCGCCCCGCCCTCGCGCACCGACCCGGTCCGCGCTCGGCCGCGCGGCACCGCCCGCCGGCCCGCCGGCCGCCGCGCGCGGCGCCGCCCGGTGGCCGCCGCCCTCGCCGGGACCTTCTCCCTGCTGGGCGCGGGGATCGTCGGCGTGCTCGTGCTCGGGACGCCCGGCGGCGACGCGCCGGCACCCGTCGCGGAGCTGCGCACCAGGCCCTCGGCCACGTCCACCGGCACGTCCGGCAGCACGTCCACGGGCACGCCGCCCAGCACGCCCGTCAGCCGTCCCGTCGCGCCGTCGCCCGTCGCGCCGTCGCCCGGCGCGAGCGCACCCGCGGCCGGCGCCCCGACGAGCGTGCCGACCGGCGCGGCGCCCGCGGCGCCCGCCGCCCGCTGAACCGCCGAGGACACGAGCGCGCGATGACGACACCGTCCGGTCCCGGCGACGGCCGGGGCGACCCCTACCAGCGTCCCGCTCCCGAGGGCTGGGCCGAGCCGGCCGAGCGCGACCCCTGGGCCGGTCCGCCCAGCGCCCCCGCGGGCGGGTCCTCGCCGTGGTGGCAGCCGGGCGGTCAGCAGGCGGGTCAGCAGGCGGGTCAGCACGCCGGGCACGACGCGTTCCCGCCGCAGGCGCCCACGGGGCCCGCGCCCGGTGCCTGGCCGGGTCCCGACGGGGGCGCCCAGCCCGGGCCGGGGTTCGGCGGTGCACCGCTGCCGGGATGGGACGACCCCTACCGCGACCCCGCGCGCGGTCCGCGGGACGGCGGCCCGGGACGCCGCCGCGGGCAGCCGGCGCGCTGGATCGGGACCGCCACCGCCGTGCTCGTGCTGGGCGTCGGCGGCGGCTTCGCCGGGGCGCTGCTGCAGGAGGAGCTGTCCGAGGGCGGCACGGGCACGTACCCGTCGGTGAGCATCCCCTCGCCGGCCCCCGCCTCCACGGACCGCCCGAGCGGGAGCGTCGCCGGCATCGCCGCCGCCGCGCTGCCCAGCGTCGTGGCGCTGCAGGTGGAGGGCGCCGAGGGGCGGGGCACGGGCTCGGGCTTCGTGCTCGACGCCTCCGCGGGCGGCTCCGCGTTCGTCCTCACCAACAACCACGTCGTCGCGGGCGCCTACGAGGACGGCGTCACCGTCGTCTTCCAGGACGGCGTGCAGGTGGCCGGCGAGGTCGTCGGCGCCGACGTCTCCTACGACCTGGCCGTCGTGCGGGTCGAGCGCGACGGCCTGCGGGCGCTGCCGATGGGCGACTCCTCGGCGGTCGTCGTGGGCGACCCGGTCGTGGCGGTCGGCGCACCGCTGGGCCTGCAGGGCACCGTCACCGAGGGGATCGTCTCGGCGCTCAACCGGCCGGTGTCGGCGGGGGGGTCCGCCGAGGACGCCTCCTACATCCAGGCCATCCAGACCGACGCGGCCATCAACCCGGGCAACTCCGGCGGCCCGCTGCTCAACGCCGCGGGCCAGGTGGTGGGGGTCAACTCCGCGATCGCCTCGCTGCCGGGGGCGACCTCGACGACGGGCAGCATCGGCCTGGGCTTCTCCATCCCCTCCGAGCAGGCCCGCCGCACCGCCGAGCAGCTCATCCGCACCGGCCGCGCGGAGCACCCGGTGATCCGGGTGTCGCTGGACAGCGGCTACACCGGGGAGGGCGTGCGCATCGCCGACGCCCCCGACGCGGTGGCGCCGGGCGGTCCGGGCGATCGCGCGGGGCTGCGACCGGGTGACGTCGTGCTCGCCATCGACGGCAGGCCGGTGACCGAGGCCGTCGAGCTCATCGTCGACATCCGGGCCCGCGAACCCGGCGAGACGGTGACCCTGACGGTGCGCCGGGGCGGTTCGACCACCGAGGTGCCCGTGACCCTCGAAGCCGACGGCTAGGATCGCTGCGTGTTCGGCATCAACGGGGGCGAGTTCCTCGTCCTCCTCGTCGTGGCGCTCGTGATCCTCGGACCCGAGCGGCTGCCGCACTACGCCGAGCAGCTGGCGTCGCTGGTGAAGTCGGCGCGCCGGTTCGCCAAGGGCGCGCAGGCGCAGATGCGCGAGGAGCTCGGTCCGGAGTTCGACGACATCGACTGGCAGAAGCTCGACCCGCGCCAGTACGACCCGCGCCGCATCGTGCGCGACGCGCTCAGCGAGGCGTGGGAGGACGACGACGCGCCGGCCAAGCCCGGGTCGGGCTCGACCGCGGCGGGCGGGCGCACGGGCGTGGACCTCGGCAAGAAGTCGGCCCGGCCCGCGGCCGAGCCGTCGCCGGTGCCCTACGACGAGGACGCGACCTGAGCTCCCGCTCCCGGCCGCGCCCCGGTCGCGGGTTCAGGCGACGCTGACGCCCAGCTTGCGCCCGGCCAGGCCGCGGGGGCGGCGGGCGAGCGTGCGCGCCAGCTCGCGCAGGACGACCGCCGCGGGGGAGTCCGGCGCCCGCAGCACGACGGGCAGCCCCTCGTCGCCGCCCTCGCGCAGCGCGACGTCCATCGGCACCTGACCCAGCAGCGGCACGTCCGTGCCCAGGCGGGCGCTCAGCGAGTCCGCGACCCGCGCCCCGCCGCCGGAGCCGAAGACCTCCATGCGCTGACCGTCGGGCAGCTGCAGCCAGCTCATGTTCTCCACGACGCCGACCAGCCGCTGCTCGGTCTGCGCGGCCACCGCGCCGGCGCGCTCGGCGACCTCCGCGGCCGCCACCTGCGGGGTGGTCACGACGAGCACCTCGGCGCGCGGCAGCAGCTGCGCCACGCTGATCGCGATGTCGCCGGTGCCGGGCGGCAGGTCCAGCAGCAGCACGTCCAGGTCGCCCCAGTGCACCTCGCTGGCGAACTGCTGCAGCGCCCGGTGCAGCATGGGCCCGCGCCAGGCGACGGGCTCGTTGCCGGGCACGAACATCCCGATCGAGATGACCCGCACGCCGTGGCCGGTGGGCGGGATGATCATGTTGTCGACGCGGGTGGGCCTGCCGGTCACCCCGAGCAGGCGCGGCACCGAGAAGCCGTGCACGTCGGCGTCCAGGACCCCCACCCGCAGGCCGTCGGCGGCCATCGCCGCCGCCAGGTTCACCGTCACGCTGGACTTGCCGACGCCGCCCTTGCCGGAGGCGACGGCGTAGACGCGGGTGAGGCTGCCCGGGGCGTTGAAGGGGATGGTCGGGGCGGCGCCGGTGGTGCCGCGCACCTTCTCCGTGAGGCCGCGCCGCTGCTCGGCGGTCATCTCGCCCAAGTGCACGCGGACGCCGCGGGCGCCCTCGACGGTGCGCACGGCCGCCGTGACCTCGCGCGTGAGGGTGTCGCGCATCGGGCAGGCGGCGATCGTCAGCAGCACCCGCACGTCCACCAGGCCGTCGGCGTCGACGTCGACGCCGTCGACCATCCCGAGGTCGGTGATGGGGCGGTGCAGCTCGGGGTCGTCGACGGTGGCCAGGGCGCGCAGGACGCCCTCGCGCACGCTGTCGGAGGTGGGCGTGGGCGGCATGGCGCCAGGGTACGTGGCCGGGTGCCCGGGGGCCCGACCGGCCGATCACCGCACCGGCGGGCCGCCGGCGGCCGGGACCGCCGGCCCGGGGGCCCGGGCCGGCGCCCGGCGCCTCAGAGGGAGGGGACGACGACCGCGCGGCCGCTGAGCGTGCCCTCGTGCAGGCGCTCGTAGGCCTTCGGGGCGTCGGCCAGCGGGAACGTCTCGGTGTGCACGTCGAAGACGCCCCGGTGGGCCAGCTCGACCAGCTCGATGAGCTCGCCGCGGCTGCCCCAGTACGGCACCGTCACCGACGCCTCGTAGGCCTGGCGGAAGAAGCCGACCTGGGCGGCGGCGGGCGTGCTGGAGATGCCGACGATGGTGACGTCGGACTCCACGTCCGCGACGGCCATCGCGGTGTCGATGGTGGGCTGCGCGCCGACGAAGTCGAGCACGAGCTGGGCGCCGCGGCCGCCGAGCAGGGAGCGCACGTTCGCCGCCGCGTCGGCGTCGGAGAGCACGACGTCGTGCGCGCCGACCGCCGTGGCCAGGGCCAGCTTCTCCTCGGTGACGTCCAGGGCGACCACGCGCGCCGGCGACAGCGCCCGCAGGATCTGGACGGCGAGGTGGCCCAGGCCACCGGCGCCGATGACGACGGCGGTGGAGCCGGCGCGCAGCTTGCCCAGGGAGCGCTTGATCGCGTGGTACGGGGTGAGCCCGGCGTCGGTGAGCGGCACGGTCCGCACCGGGTCCAGGTCGCCGATCGGGACGAGGTGGCGCGGGGAGTCGACGAGCATGTACTCCGCGAGCGCGCCGGGCGAGCCGAGCCCGGGCGGGGCGATGCCCAGCTCCGCCGCGCGCGGGCAGTAGTTCTCCTTGCCCTGCGCGCACGCCAGGCAGGTGCCGCAGCCCCAGGGGCCGTAGACGACGACGTTCGTACCGAGCTCCAGGCCCTCGACGCCGGAGCCCAGCTCCACGACGCGACCGGCGCCCTCGTGGCCCAGCGTCAGCGGCAGGCCGTAGACGTACTGCTTCTCGGGCAGGCCCATGATGAAGTCGTCCGAGTGGCAGATGCCGGCGGCCGTGACCTCCAGGAGCACCTGGCCGGGGCCGGGGGTCGGCTTCTCGATCTCCACGACCTCCGGGGCGCCCCCGATGGTCCGGTACTGGACAGCGCGCACGTCTGTCTCCTCTCCTCGACGAGTGGTCCGACGCCGAGGAGCCTACGTCTGCGGCACCGAGTAGCGCGACAGGTGTCGGGGAAGGTTCAGCCGGCCGTCACGCGCACGACCTCCTCGAAGGTCGTCTCCCCGCGCATGGCCTTCGCCAGCGCCGACTGGCGCAGCGTCTTCATGCCGATCCGCTCGGCCTCGGCCAGCAGCGCCGACTCGGTGGCGTCGCTCATGAGCACCTTGCGCATGCTCGGGGTCACGTCGAGGACCTCGTAGACCGCTGTGCGGCCGCGGTAGCCGGTGCCGCCGCACTCGGGGCAGCCGGTGCCCTTCAGCGGCGTGGCGTCGAGGATGTCCTCGATCGTCAGGCCCAGCAGGGCCAGGACGTCGTCGTCGGGGATGTAGCCGTCGGCGCAGGAGTCGCAGGGGCGGCGCACCAGGCGCTGCGCGATCGCGGCCGTCAGCGAGCTGGCGACGAGGAACGGCGCGGCGCCCATGTCGACCAGGCGCGTCAGCGCACCGACCGCTGAGTTGGTGTGCAGGGTGGTCAGCACCAGGTGACCGGTCATCGAGGCCTTCAGGGCCAGCTCGGCGGTCTCGGAGTCGCGGACCTCGCCGATGAGGACGATGTCGGGGTCCTGGCGCAGCACCGAGCGCAGACCGGCCGAGAACGTCATGCCGACCTTGGCGTGCACCTGCACCTGGGTGATGCCGGGCAGCTGGACCTCGACGGGGTCCTCGAGGGTGATGATGTTCTTCTCCGGCGACATCGTCGCGTGGATGGCGGCGTACAGGGTGTTCGTCTTGCCGGAGCCGGTGGGGCCGGTGATGAGCACCAGGCCCTGCGGGACGCTGAGGGCCTTCTCGAAGATCTCCAGCTGCTCGGGCTCGAAGCCCAGCGAGGGCAGCGACGGCACGTCGTCGCCGCGGGTGAGCAGGCGGATGACGACCTTCTCCCCGTGCAGCGCCGGCAGCGTCGAGACGCGGCAGTCGATGGCCGCGCCGTCCACCGTGACGCGGGTGCGCCCGTCCTGGGGGATGCGGCGCTCGGAGATGTCCAGCCCGGAGATGATCTTGATGCGGCTGATGACGCTCGGCGCCACCCGCTTGGGCGCCGACATCACGTCGCGCAGCAGGCCGTCGATGCGGAAGCGCACGCGCAGCTGGTCGCGCTGGGACTCCAGGTGGATGTCGGAGCAGCGCAGCCGCACGGCGTCGGACAGGATGCGGTTGACGAGCTTGACGATGGGGGCGTCGTCGTCGACGGAGCCGTTGAGGGCCGCCAGCGGGTCCTCGTCGTCGTCGTCGGAGGCCTCCTCGACCATCCGCGAGACCTGGGTGGTGTCCTCGGTCAGCGACCAGGCGCGGGCCAGGTGGTCGCGGATCTGGGAGTCCGGCGCGACGACGACGTGCAGCTCGGGGGTGCGCGTGTAGAGCTTCACGTCGTCCAGGGCCAGGACGTTCGTGGGGTCGGCGGCCGCGACGAGCAGGTACTCCGGCGTCTTGTCGAGCACCAGCACGCGGCAGCGCTCGGCGACCGCGCGCGGCAGCAGGCGCACGACGTCGGGGGACAGGCTCAGCCGGGACAGGTCGACGTGCTCCAGCTGCAGCAGCTCGGCCAGGCACTGCGCCAGCTCGCCCTCGGAGACCATCCCCAGCTCGACGAGGATCTGCCCCAGGCGCCGGCGCGGGCCCTCCATGTTGCGCTGCTCGGCCAGCGCGACGTCGAGGTCCTCCGGCAGCAGCAGGCCCTTCTCGACGAGCACGTCACCCAGGCGCCGGCGGACCTGGGTGGCCGGCTGGCCCGGCTGCGCGGGGACAGCCCCCGGGGCGGCGTCGAGAGTCGTCACCCGTTGGGTGTCGGCACGTCCTGCTCACCGCTTGAGGTCCCCGCTGGGCCGGACGGGTCAGCGGCCTCCGCACCGGAGGGGGGCGCCGGTGCGGGCCCGGGCGCTTCCGCGCCGGGCTCGGCGGCCCGCTTGCGCTTCTTGCCGCCCTTGCGCTTGCCCTCGCGCACCGGAGCGCCCTCGTCCTCGTCGCGCAGCTCCTCCAGGACCGCGCGCAGCTCCGAGCGCACGAAGTCGCGGGTGGCGACGTCGCGCAGCGCGATGCGCAGCGCCGCCACCTCGCGGGTCAGGTACTCGGTGTCGGCGAGCGCGCGCTCGTCGCGGGAGCGGTCCTGCTCGTTGAGGACGCGGTCGCGGTCGTCCTGGCGGTTCTGCGCCAGCAGGATCAGCGGAGCGGCGTAGGAGGCCTGCAGGGACAGGATGAGCGTCAGCAGCGTGTAGTTCAGCGCCCGCGGGTCGAACTGCACGCTCTCCGGGGCGAAGGTGTTCCACGCCAGCCACACCGCCACGAACCCGGTCATGTAGACGAGGAAGCGGCCGGTGCCCATGAAGCGGGCGAACTTCTCCGAGGCCCGCCCGAAGGCGTCCGGGTCCACCTGGGGGCGCGCCAGCAGCTGGCGCCGCGTCTCGCGGGGCACGTCCAGCGAGACGGACTCGGCCCGGGCGCGGCGGGGGGAGCGGCGCGGCACCCGCGGTTCGCGGTCAGCCACGGGTCACCGCCGAGGCGCCGCGCTGACCGGCGTGGTGGAAGACCTCCCCCTCGGCCTCCCGCCAGTCCTCCGGCAGCAGGTGGTCGAGGACGTCGTCGGCGGTCACCGCGCCCAGCAGGTGCCCGTCCTCGTCGACGACGGGCAGCGAGACGAGGTTGTAGGCGGCCAGCTGGCGGGTCACCGCCTGCAGGCCCTCCTCCGGCGAGAGCGCGTCCACGTCGTCGTCGAGGATCTGCCCCAGCGGCGTCTGCGGCGGCTCGCGCAGCAGCCGCTGCAGGTGCGCGGTGCCCAGGTAGCGGCCGGTGGGCGTCTCCAGCGGCGGCCGGCACACGTAGACGGCCGTGGCCAGCGGCGAGGGCAGCTCGGCGCGGCGCACGTGCGCCAGGGCCTCGGCGACGGTGTCGTCGGGGGCCAGGACCACCGGGTCGGTGGTCATGAGACCGCCCGCGGTGTGCTCGTCGTAGGCCAGCAGCCGGCGCACCGGGGCCGCGTCGTCGGGCTCCATGAGCGCCAGCAGCCGCTCGGCCTGCTCGGCGGGCAGGTCCGAGAGCAGGTCGGCGGCGTCGTCGGGCTGCATCTCCTCCAGCACGTGCGCGGCGCGGTCGCCCTCCAGCGCCGAGAGGATCTCCACCTGGTCGTCCTCGGGCAGCTCCTCCAGCACGTCCGCCAGCCGCTCGTCGTCGAGGGCGGCGGCGACCTCGCGCCGGCGCTTGGGGGTCAGCTCGTGGATGACCTCGGCCAGGTCGGTGGCCTTGAGCTCCTCGAAGGCCGCCAGCAGGTTCGTCGCGCCCTGGTCGGCGTCGGGGACGGTCAGGCCGACGACGGCGTCGACGTCGACCGTCATCGTCTCCCCGCGCCGGCGCAGCCGGCCCGACAGCCCGCGCGGGGCGGCGCCGCGGCGCACGAACAGCTTCGTCAGCTGCCAGTCGCGCGCGCGCACCGGTTCCATCGCGAGGTCCTCGATGGTGGCCGCGCCGCTGCCGTCGGCCAGCTCCACCGTGCGGTCCAGCAGCTCGGCCAGCAGCAGCGTCTCGGTGCGCCGCTGCTCGAAGCGGCGCATGTTCACCAGGCCCGTCGTCAGCACCTGGCCGGTGTCCACGCTGGTCACCCGCGTCATGGGCACGAAGACCCGGCGGCGGCCGGGCACCTCGACGACCAGCCCGATGACGCGCAGCGGGCCGCGCGGGCGCAGCAGGCCGACGACGTCGCGGACCCGGCCGACCTGGTCGCCCTGCGGGTCGAAGACCGCCGTCCCCGCGAGTCGGGCGGCGAAGACGCGCGTGGTGGGACCGGTCACGCCCGCCAATCTAGTGGCCGACGGCGCACCGCCCGACCGCCCGTTTCGCCGCGCGGGCCGCCCACGGCGCTCCTACGGTGACGCCATGGCCAAGGAGAGCAAGAAGCTGAAGTCGGAGGGCGCGCCCCTCTACACGGTCCCCGGGCTGAGCACCGAGCAGGGCGCCCAGGTCGCGGCGGTGCTGCAGGACCGCCTCAACGCCCTCACCGACCTGCACCTGACGCTCAAGCACGTGCACTGGAACGTCGTCGGCCCGCACTTCGTCGCCGTCCACGAGATGCTCGACCCCCAGGTCGACGCCGTGCGGCTGATGGCGGACACCACCGCCGAGCGCATCGCCACGCTGGGCCTGTCGCCCATCGGCACCCCCGGCGCCCTCGTCGCCGACCGCGGCTGGGACGACTACTCCGTGGGCCGCGCCGGCGCCATCGAGCACCTCGGCGCCCTCGACCTCGTCTACGCCGGTGTCATCGAGGACCACCGCCGCGCCATCGAGACGGCCGGCGAGCTGGACCCGATCACCGAGGACATGCTCATCGCGCAGTCCGCCCAGCTGGAGCAGTTCCACTGGTTCGTGCGCGCGCACCTGGAGACCTCCGGCGGGCAGCTGTCCACGGCCGGCGCCGAGACCGAGCGGCAGGCCAAGCGGCAGGCGGGGGAGCGGGCCGGCGCCAAGCGCCAGACCGCCTGAGCGCCTGAGCGCCCGGCGCCCGCGCCCCGGCCGCCCGCGGGCACCGCGCGCGGTGCGTCCGCGTTGGAGCAGGTGTCGAGAGCCCGCGCCGCCCCGGCGCTGACAAGATCGACACCCGATCCCGCGGAGCAGCCGCGGGACGAGAACCGGTGAGGATGTCGCGATGTCGAACCTCGGGCCCATGGGTGGTCCGCAACGGGTCACCACCCCCACGCCGCCGCAGGGGGAGGCGATCGGGCGCTACGCCACCTACTCCGAGGCGCAGCGCGCCGTCGACTTCCTCTCCGACGAGCACTTCCCGGTGCAGAACGTGACCATCGTGGGCAACGGCCTGCAGATGGTCGAGCGCGTCACCGGACGGCTCACCTACGGGCGCGCCGCCGGGGCGGGGGCCGCCTCGGGCGCCTGGTTCGGCCTGCTCATCGGCCTCATGCTCTCCGTCTTCGGCGGCGGGGGCAGCGGGGCGCTGCTGACCGGCGTCCTCGTGGGCGCCGGCTTCGGCATGCTCTTCGGCGTCATCTCCTACGCCCTGACCGGTGGCCGGCGCGACTTCACCTCCTCCAGCCAGATCGTGGCCTCGGAGTACCTGGTGCTGTGCCTGCCCCAGATGGCGGGCCAGGCGCGCGAGGTGCTGGGCCGGCTGCCCAACGGCCTGGGCCGCGCGCAGGGACCCGGGTCCACCGGGGTGCAGGGCGGCTCGCAGTGGGGGGCTCCCGACCCCACGGCCCGCCCCGGCGGCTGGGGCCCCGGCCCGCAGGCGCCGACCGGCAGCATGCCGCCGCCCTCGCCCGGCAGCGCCCCGGCCCACCAGCCGCCGCCGCCGGTGCGCCAGGAGGAGCCGGAGGTGCAGATGGACCTGTCCGGTCCCACCTACGCGCAGAAGGTCGAGGAGGCCCGCCGGGCCCGCCGCGCGGCCGAGGAGCAGGCCGCCCGCGGGGAGCGCGGCGGCCAGGACGGCTGACCGCCCGCCCCGCCGCCGCGCCCGGCGCTGCCGCGCTCAGCGCAGCGAGGCCATCCACGCCTCGACGGCGTCGGCCTCGCGCGGCAGGGCCGCGGTGAGGTTCTCCACGCCGTCGGCGGTCACGAGGACGTCGTCCTCGATGCGCACCCCGATGCCGCGCAGCTCCGCCGGTGCGAGCTCGTCCTCGCTCTTGATGTAGATGCCGGGCTCGATGGTGAAGACCATGCCCTCGCGCAGCTCGGCGTCCAGGTACATCTCCCGCCGCGCCTGCGCGCAGTCGTGCACGTCGAGGCCCAGGTGGTGGCTGGTGCCGTGCGGCATCCAGCGGCGGTGGTACTGCCCCTCGGGCGCCAGCGACGTCGCGGCGTCCACCGGCAGCATCCCCCACGCGGAGAGCCGGTCGGCGACCACGCGCATCGCGGCCTCGTGGACCTCGCGGAAGCGCACGCCCGGCCTCGCGACGGCGAAGGCGGCGTCCGCGGCGTCCAGGACGGCCTGGTAGACGCGCCGCTGCGCGTCGGTGAAGCGGCCGTCGACGGGCAGCGTGCGGGTGACGTCGGCGGTGTAGAGGGAGTCGACCTCCACGCCGGCGTCCACCAGCAGCAGCTGACCGGGCCGCACCGCGCCGTCGTTGCGGATCCAGTGCAGCGTGCAGGCGTGGTCGCCGGCGGCCGAGATCGTCTCGTAGCCCACGCCGTTGCCCTCCACGCGGGCGTTGCCGTCGAAGGCGGCCTCCACGACGCGCTCGCCGCGGGGGTGGCCGACCGCGCGGGGCAGGGCGCGCACGACCTCCTCGAACCCGCGCGCGCTGGCGGCCACCGCGGCGCGCAGCTGGGCCACCTCGAAGTCGTCCTTGACCAGCCGCAGCTCCGAGAGCGCGGTGACGAGCTCGTCGTCGGCGCGCGCGGCCGCCTGCGCGCGCAGCGGCGTCACGAGCGCGGTGACGGCCGGGTCGGCGTCGGGGACCAGCCGCAGCCCGCGCGTGCCCTCCGCGGCCAGGCTGGCGCCGACCTCGTCGGGCAGGGCGGCGATGTCGCGGCAGTCCAGGCCCGTGGTGGCCGCCAGCGCGGCCAGGCTCGGGCGCGGGCCCACCCACAGCTCCCCGTAGCGGGCGTCGGCGAAGAACTCCTCGGAGTCGCGGCCGGCCTGCGGGCGCAGGTAGAGGACCGCGTCGTGGCGCGCGTCCCCGCCCTCGCCGGCCGGGTGCAGCACGAGCACGGCGTCGGCCTCGCGGTCGGTGCCCAGCCCCGTCAGGTGCGCGAAGGCCGAGTGCGGGCGGAAGCGGTAGTCGGTGTCGTTGGAGCGGCGCACCAGCGGGCCGGCCGGGACGACGAGGACCTCGTGCGGGAACAGCGAGGAGAGCACCTCGCGCCGCCGGGCGGCGAAGGGGGCGGCCTCGTCGAGGTCCGCGGCCTCCGCCGGGCGCGGACCCCAGCCCTGGGCGATGAAGCGGCGGAAGGCCGCCGAGCGCGGGGTGGACCGGTGCGACTTCGCGTCCTCGTCCTCGCCCCCGTCGGCGGCCGGCCCGGCGAGCACCGCGCCCTCGCCCTCGGGCGCCTGCACGTCGAGGAGGTCGCCCGCCGCCGCGGTGGCCTGCCCGGTGCTCCCCCCGGTCGTCCCGGTCGCCCCGGTCGCCTCGGTCGTCGCCTGCGTCGTCTGCGCGTTCACCCCGGCATCATCCTCCGCCGGCGCACCCGCTGTCCCCCGGTGGCCCGCTCGTGACCCAGCGTGAGCAGCTGTTGACGGTGGGCGGGGTGCGGGGTCACCGTGGGGTATGGGCGGTACGGCGAGGTGCCCCCGCTGCGACGACGCGGTGAGGGCACCCAGCATCTGGCACTCCTCGGCGACCTGCGCGGTCCACGGCGAGGTGGTCCCCCTGCAGCCCGCGCAGCAGGCGGACGCCGAGCACCTGGACTGGGTGGCCCGGCACTCCGACGTACCGGTCTGGCTGCCGTGGCCGCTGCCCGACGACTGGCTGGTCACGGGCACCCGCTGCGTGCGCGACGACCGGCACGGGGCGCAGGCCGTCGTCGTCGCCGTCAGCGGCCCGCACCGCGGCCCGGCCGGCTGCTCGCGGGTGGCCGACCTGCTGCTGGTCTCCGAGCAGCCGGGCACCGGGCTGGGCGCCCACCTCGCCGGCCGCGACGACGTCGACCCCGGTGACGGCCTGGTCACCGGTCCGCCGGCGGTCCGGCTGCACGCCGACGGCGCCTGGACGCCGCTGTGGAGCGTGCCCTCGGGCGGCGAGCACGCCGTCCTGGTGGGGGAGGCGGGCGGGGTGTGGCTGTGGGCGCTGCTGTGGCCGGCGGCCGCCGGGCTCACCCTGCTCCACGACCTGCGGCTGGTGGACCTGCGCGATCCCGCGCACGCGCTGGACGTGCCGTGCGGGGCGCTCTCGCCCCGGCTGCGGTGGGCCGAGCGGGTCGAGCCCGCCCGGGCCTGAGCACCGGTGCGCGGGAGGGGGCCCGCCCGGCCGTAAGCTCCTGGGGTGCGCATCGACCTGCACACGCACTCCACGGCGTCCGACGGCACCCAGCCCCCCGCTGAGGTCGTCGCCTCCGCCGTCGAAGCCGGCCTCGACGTCGTGGCGCTCACCGACCACGACACCCACGCGGGCTGGTCGCAGGCGCTGGCGGCGGGGGACCGCCTCGGAGTCCGTGTCGTCCCCGGAGTGGAGATCAGCTGCCTGCGCGGCGGCGTCTCCGTGCACCTGCTCTCCTACCACCACGACCCCGCGGACGAGGCCCTCACGCGCATGCTCACCGACTCGCGCACCTCCCGGGAGTCCCGCGCCCGCCGGATGGTCGACCGCCTGACCCCCGACACCGGGCTGCGCTGGGAGCACGTGCTCGACCACGTGCACGGCGGGGCCACCATCGGCCGCCCGCACATCGCCGACGCCCTCGTCGCCGCCGGGGTCGTCGCCGACCGCGACGAGGCCTTCGCCACGCTGCTGTCCGGGCGCAGCAGGTACTTCGTCCCGCACAGCGCGCCCGACCCCGTCGACGCGGTGCGCCGCGTGCGCGCCGCCGGCGGGGTGCCCGTCCTGGCGCACCCGGCCGCCTCCAAGCGGGGCAGCTGCATCGGCGACACCGACATCGAGGCCCTCGTCGAGGCCGGGCTCGCCGGCCTGGAGGTGGACCACCGCGACCACTCCGAGTCCGAGCGCGCCCACCTGCGCGAGCTCGCGGGCGCCCTGGAGCTGTTCGTCACCGGCTCCAGCGACTACCACGGGGCGGGCAAGCGCAACCGCCTCGGGGAGAACACCACCGACCCCGAGGTGCTGCAGCGCATCGACGCCGCCGCGCACCGCGCCCACCCGGCCGACGGCGGGGTCGCACCCGCGTGAACTGGCAGCTGTTCGGCGAGAGCTTCGTCACGCTCTTCGTCATCATGGACCCGCTGGGGACCGTGCCGATCTTCCTCGGGCTCACCGGCACCTTCAGCGCCGCCGAGCGCTCCCGCGCCGCCCGCCAGGCCGTGTTCGTCGCCTTCGGCGTCATCATCGCCTTCGCGCTCTTCGGCCAGCGCATCCTCGACTACCTGCACATCAGCCTGCCCGCGCTGCAGGCCGCCGGCGGTCTGCTGCTGCTGCTCATCGCCCTGGAGCTGCTCACCGGCAAGGGCGACGAGCCGACGAGCACCGTCGGCGTCAACGTGGCCATGGTGCCGCTGGGCACCCCGCTGCTCGCCGGCCCGGGCGCGATCGTGGCCACCATGGTCTTCGTCCAGCAGGCCGAGGGCTGGGACGACCGCCTCGGCGTCGCCGCCGGGGTCGTGGCGGTGCACGTCACGCTGTGGCTGGCGATGCGCTTCGCCGGCGTGGTGCACCGCCTGCTGGGCGACTCCGGCGTCCTGCTCGTCACCCGCGTCGCCGGCCTGCTGCTGTCGGCGATCGCCGTCCAGCTGGTCGCCGACGCGGTGCGGACCTTCGTCACCGGCGCCGCCTGAACCCGCTGCGGGCCCGCGGCCCGGCGGCGCTCAGCGCAGCACGGGCAGGCGCGCCAGCTCCCGCAGCTCCCGCACCAGCTCGTCGGCGGACACGGGTGCGGGGCCGGTGCGGGCCCAGGCCGGCACGAGGGCCTGCGCGAGGCGCTCGGCCCGCCGCCACGAAGCCGTCCCGGCGCCCCCCTCCTCCACCGGGGGCACGGCGCTCAGCGCCGGCGCGGGGCGGGGGGCGGCCTCCACGGCGGCGCGCACCCGGGCCACGTCGGCGCCCAGCTCCGCCAGGCCACCGGCCAGGTCGTCGGGCTCGGCGCCCAGCAGCACGCCCGCCGTCCGCTGCTCGCGCACGTAGCGCTCGGCCCCGCGCCGGTCCGGCCCGGCCCCCGCGGCGGCCGCGGTGGTCAGCACCAGGTGCACCCGCAGCGCGTGCCGCAGCGCCAGGACGTCGGGGTCACCGCCGGGGCGCACGTGCAGGTCACCGCCCAGCGCCCGTTCGCGGGCGGCCAGCGCCAGCGCGCGGCAGGGGTCGGCGACGGCCGCGCGCAGCAGCGCCGCGGTGTCCGCGACCCGCTGCCACCGGTGGCGCGGATCACCCTCGAGGGCGGCGGCCAGCTGCGGGTGCCGCTGCTCGACGAGACCGGCCGCCAGCAGCGCCACCTCGAGCGTCGCGGACCCGTGCAGGGCCGCCGACGCGCCCACCGCGGCGGGCGCGGGTCGGCGGGCCGCGACGAGCTGGTCGGCGACGGTTCTTGCCACGCCCCCAGCCTGACCGCGACCGCCCGTGATCGCAGCTCGACGGCGCCGCCGAGCCCCGCGGGCCGCCGAGGCGGCGTCGTC
>NZ_JBJLSF010000095.1:0-18410 GCF_050871885.1 Kineococcus aridisoli
GACTCCTGCGCGTCGCGGACCAGCTGCTCCTCGCGCAGCGGCAGCAGCACCACCAGCGCCAGGCCGGCCAGCTCGTCCACGCGGGCGTCGTTCAGGGCGTCGCAGCTGCACCGGCCGCGGCGGGGGCGTGCCGCCCGCCGCGAGCGCCACGGAGACGCGGAGGACGCACCATGCAGCACGAGAGCACGACCGCCGGCCCGCTCGGCGGGACCGACCCGATCGCCGCCGCGGCCCGCGAGCCCGGCGTGGCGCTCGTCGCCGGTTCCGCCGGCGTCATCGGCGCCCACGCCGCGGCCGAGTACGCCCGCGTCCCGGGCTGGAGGGTGCGCGGCGCGGCCCGCCGCGAGCAGACCGGCACGGCGTGGGAACCCCTGCGCGCGGACCTGTCCGACGCGGACGGCGCCCGCGCGGACCTGGCCGGCGCGGCCGACACGACGCACCTGGTGTTCGCCGCCTACGTCGAGCGCGGGGACGAGCGGCAGCAGATCGAGGACAACACCGCGCTGCTGCGCAACACCCTCGACGCCCTGCGGGACGCGCCCCTGCGGCACGTCACGCTGTACCAGGGCGGCAAGGCGTACGGCGCCCACCTGCCGGGGTTCCGGACACCGGCCCGCG
Source organism: Kineococcus aridisoli (assembly GCF_050871885.1). Lineage (NCBI taxonomy): Bacteria > Bacillati > Actinomycetota > Actinomycetes > Kineosporiales > Kineosporiaceae > Kineococcus > Kineococcus aridisoli. Next base: position 619 of record NZ_JBJLSF010000095.1, read on the forward strand.
AGCGCGACCCGCGGCTGCTGGTGCCGAACTTCTACTACGCCCAGGAGGACGTGCTGCGCGAGGAGGCCGCCCGCAGAGGTTTCGGCCTCACGCTGCTGCGGCCCGAGGGCGTCGTCGGGTACGCCACCGGGAACCCGATGAACATCCTCATGGTGGTGGCGGTGCACGCCGCGATCAGCCGCGAGCTCGGGCTGCCGCTGCGCTTCCCCGGGTCGCACGCCGCGGGCGAGGCGCTGTACCAGGTCACCGACGCCGAACTGCTGGCGCGCGCCACCGTCTGGGCCGGCTCGACGGCGGCCGCGGACGGGGAGGTGTTCAACGTCACCAACGGCGACCAGTTCCGCTGGGTGCACGCCTACGCCGCCATCGCCCGGCACCTGGGCATGGAGCACGACGAGCCGCAGGACTTCTCCCTCACCTCCACCATGCCGATGCACGAGCAGACCTGGCAGGCGATGGTGCAGCGGCACGGGCTGCGCCCGACGCCCTACGCGGACCTGGTGCGCTGGCAGTTCGGCGACTTCCTGTTCCACTCCGAGTTCGACAACGTCTCCAGCACCGTCAAGGTGCGCCGGGCGGGGTTCGGCGAGTGCCTGGACAGCATCGACCGGTTCACCGGACTGCTCGACCGGCTCGCCGAGCAGCGGGTCGTGCCCGCCGGCTGAACCCGGCGCTCACTTCGCCTCCGACCACCGCCGGACCACGCTGACGTCGGCGACGAACCGGACACCGCTGCCGGCCGCCCACCGGCCCGCGGTCTGCTCCAGCGCGCCGACGAGCAGCGCCGCGGCCCGCTCGGCCTCGCCCGCCGGGACGTGCAGCAGCAGCTCGTCGTGCAGGCACAGCACGATCCGCCCCGCGCTGCCGGACAGGCCCGCGCGCACGGTCGCCGCCCACGCCTTGAACAGCTCCGCGGCCGCGCCCTGGACGACGGCGTTGCGCGCGAAGCGGCCCCGGGCGGCCGTCGCGGCGCCCACCTCGCCGGGCGCGGGCGCGCCCACGCGGACCAGCCGCCCGCCGTAGGTGCGCACGTCGCGCCCCTCCCGGCCGGCCTCCTCCGCCGCGCGCAGGTACCCCAGCGCCGTCGGGTAGGCGCGCTCCATCCGCTGCAGCGCCTCACCGGCCGCACCCGAGGTCTGCCCGTACATGGCGGCCAGCACCGCCACCTTCGCCGTGGGCCGGTCGGCGGCCAGCGCCGCGGCGACCGGCGCGTACAGGTCGTCGTCGCGGGTCGCGGCCGTCAGCGCCGCGTCGGCGGAGACCGCGGCCAGCACCCGCGGCTCCACCTGCCCGAGGTCGGCGCGCACGAGCACCGAGCCGGGTTCGGCCGCCACCGCCGGCCGCAGCTCCGCGGGCAGGTTGTGCAGCCCGGCCTGCGCCGTCATCCGCCCGGCGGCGGCGTCGGAGGCCGACCAGGCCCCGCGCAGCCGGCCGTCCGCGCCGACGGCGGTGTCCAGCCACGACCAGCCGTAGGTCGTCGCGATCCGTTCCGCCTTGCGCCAGGACAGCAGCGCCTCCACCGCCGGGTGCGCGTGCCGGAACTGCTCCAGCCGCCACGCCCGGGTGTCCGGCAGGTCGAAGCCCAGCCCGCGCAGCGCGCCGAGCACCTGGGCGGGGTTGCGCAGGTCCACCTCCCCGGCGCCCAGCGCCCGGCGCACGGGGGCGTCGCGGACCGCGCGCAGCCGCGCCTCCTCGGCCGCCGACGCCGGGCGCGGCCCGGCGGCCCGCTCCAGCAGCCCCTCGGCGGTCGCGCGCTCCAGCGGCAGGCCGGTGCGCTCCAGCTCCACGGCCAGCAGCGCGGCCGCCGACTCGGCGTGGGCGGTCTGCACGCCCAGCGGCGGCCCGCCCGGGCGGCGGCGGTGCTCGGGCAGCGCGGCCACCGCCCGCGCCTGCCGCTGCGCGACCTCCAGGGCCAGCGCCGCCCAGCGGGCGGCGCGCACCACCTGCTCGGCGGGCTCGGCCTCACCCAGCGCCCGCCCCTGCGACCACGCCGGCGCCAGCTGCCCGTCGTCGCCGACGGGCTCGCCGTCGTCGCCGCCGTCGAGGTCCAGCAGCCCCGTGCCGTGCAGCGGCGCGGGGCGGCGCGCGGGCGGCGGCGGCTGCGGCAGGCCGTGGGCGGCGGCCCAGCAGGCCGCCGGGTCCTCGCGGGAGCCGCCGGCCAGCAGCCGGTGGACGGCGCCGACGTCGTGGCAGCGGGCCAGGTGCGGCAGCGGGTCGGGCAGCCGGCCGACGGCGCCCGCGGCCGCCCACCACGTCCAGCGCGGCCGCAGCAGCTCCTCCAGGCGCGCCAGCAGCGCGGCGCTGCCCGCCGCGTCGCCCGGCACCGCCCAGCGCCGGCCGGGCACCGCCAGCCCCAGCCCGGCCGGGACCACGACCAGCGCCAGGTCCGCGCCGGGCGCGGTGGCGGTGCGCAGCTCGGCCAGGACGTCCACGCGGCCAGTGTCCCGCCGCCGTCCGACACGGCCCGCTGCGGCCCGCTGCGGTAGGACTGGTCCGTGGCCGAACCCGCTCCCGCGCCCGGACCGTTCGCCGACCTCGACGCCTTCGCCGCGCTGCCGCGGCTGGCCGGGCTCGCGCTCTCGCCCGACGGCACCCGCCTGGTGACCACCGTGGCGACCCTCACCGCCGACGCCACGCGCTGGCGCGGCTCGCTGTGGGAGGTCGACCCCGCCGGGCAGCGCCCGGCGCGCCGGCTGACCCGCGGCGCCGCCGCCGAGGCCGCCCCCGCCTTCACCCCCGACGGCACGCTGCTGTTCACCTCCACCCGCCCCGACCCGCAGGCCGCGGCGCAGCCCGGCGAGGACGCCCCCGCCGCGCTGTGGGCGCTGCCGCCGGCGGGGGAGGCGCGCGTCGTGGGCACCCGGCCCGGCGGGATCGCGAACCCGCTCACCGCCCGCACCGGCGACCTCGTCGTCGTGACGTCCTCGACGCTGCCCGGCTCGGACGCCTCCGCGGACGGGCCGGCCTCGGACGCGGTGCGGCGCAAGGCCCGCGCGGAGAAGAAGGTCTCGGCGATCCTGCACTCGGGGTACCCGGTGCGGTACTGGGACGCCGACCTCGGGCCCGGCCAGCCCCGCTACCTCGCCGCGGCGCTGCCCGCGGACCCGCCGGCCGGGGAGCGCGCCCTCGCGGCGTGGAGCGACCTCACCCCCGCCCCCGGCCGCCGCTACGACGAGGCCTCGGCGGTGCTCACCCCCGACGGCGCGGAACTGCTCACCACCGAGACGCTGCCCCGCCCCCGCGGCGAGCAGCACGTGCGGATCGTGGCGATCCCGACCGCCGGCGGCGAGCCGCGCGTCGTCGCCGACGAGCCCGGCCGCGAGTTCGGCGCGCTCGCCGTCTCCCCGGACGGGCGCTGGGTCGCGGCGCTGGCCGAGTCGGTGAGCACGCCCACGACGCCGCCGACGCTGCGCCTGGTCGTCGTCCCCCTCGACGCCTCCGCCGCGCCCCGCGACGTCGTGGACGGCTGGGACGCCTGGGGCGGCGCACCGCAGTGGGGGCCGGGTTCCGACGAGCTGTTCCTGGCCGTCGACGACTCCGGCGCGGCGCCGGTGTTCCGCGTCGAGGTCGCCTCCGGGAGGGTGACGCGGCTGACCGCCGACGCGGGCGCCTACGGCAGCCTCCAGGTCTCCCCGGACGGGGAGCACGTCTACGCCGTGCGCTCCGCCGTGGACGCCCCGCCCGCCGTGGTCCGCCTCGACGCCCGTGCCGCCGGGCAGGAACCCGTCGCGCTGCCGGCACCCGCGCCCGCGCCGCCGCTGCCGGGCACGCTGACCGAGGTGCGCGCCACCGCCGACGACGGCAGCCCGCTGCGCGCCTGGCTCGCGCTGCCCCGCGACGCCGGCGCCGACGACCCGGCCCCGCTGCTGCTGTGGGTGCACGGCGGCCCGCTGGGTTCGTGGAACGCCTGGTCGTGGCGGTGGAACCCCTGGCTGGCGGTGGCCCGCGGCTACGCGGTGCTGCTGCCCGACCCGGCGCTGTCGACGGGGTACGGCCCGCGGTTCCTGGCCCGCGGGTGGGGCGCCTGGGGCCAGGCGCCGTACACGGACCTGATGACCATCACCGACGCCGCGCTGGCCCGCGACGACCTCGACGCCTCGCGCACCGCCGCGATGGGCGGCTCGTTCGGCGGGTACGTGGCGAACTGGATCGCCGGGCACACCGACCGCTTCCGCGCGATCGTCACCCACGCGAGCCTGTGGGCGCTGGAGCAGTTCGGCCCGACGACCGACGCCGCGCACTACTGGTCGCGGGAGATGACGGCCGAGATGGTGGCGGCCAACGACCCGGCCGCGCACGTGGAGCGGATCACCACGCCGATGCTGCTCGTCCACGGCGACAAGGACTACCGGGTGCCGATCGGGGAGGCCCTGCGCCTGTGGTGGGAGCTGAACCGGCACTGGGCCGGCGACCCGGCCGACATGCCCCACCGGTTCCTGTGCTTCCCCGACGAGAACCACTGGGTCCTCACCCCGCAGCACGCGATCCTCTGGTACGAGACGGTGTTCGCCTTCCTGGCCACCCACGTGCACGGGGTGCCGTTCCAGGCGCCGGACCTGCTGCGCTGAGGGGCGCCCGCCGCGCCGGGGCGCCGGGCGGGCGCCCCGGCGGCTCAGTGCCGCGCGGGCAGCACCAGGTCGAGCACCCGGTCGGCCGCGTGGCCGTCCTCGGCGTGGCAGAACGTCTCCTGGAACGCCTCGTAGCGGTCCTTGAACCGCGTGTGGACGCCGTCGAGGTCGTCCACGGCGTCCAGCACCTGCTCGGAGGTGCGCAGCACCGGGCCGGGGGCGATCCCGTCCAGGTCGAAGTAGAAACCGCGCAGCACGTCGCGGTAGCGCTCCAGGTCGTAGACGAAGGAGACGATCGGCTTGCCGGTGACGGCGAAGTCGAACATCGCCGAGGAGTAGTCGGTGACCAGCACGTCCGCGGCCAGGTACAGGTCGTTGATGTCGGGGTGGCGCGAGACGTCGACGACCCCGGGCACGTCCAGCCCCTGCAGCGCGTCGGGCACCAGGTAGTGCAGGCGCAGCAGCAGGGTGTGGCTGGCGCCGAGGCGCTCGGTGAAGCGCTCCAGGTCCAGGGCCAGCCGGAAGTCCGGGCCGTCGCCGAACCGGTCGTCGTCGCGCCAGGTCGGCGCGTACAGCACCGCCGTGCGGCCCGGCTCGATCCCCAGCGCGGCGCGGACCCGCTCGCGCCGCTGCGCCGCGTCCGGGGCCAGCAGGGCGTCGTTGCGGGGGTAGCCCGTCACGGGCATCGACCCGGGGAAGCCGAACGCCGCGCGCAGCGGCACCGCCGCGGCCCGGCTGGGCGCCAGCAGCAGGTCCCAGCGGCTGATGTCGTCGTCCAGGCGCGCCAGGACGCCCTCGCCGTCGGGTTCGGTGAAGTGCGCGTCGCGGTGGATGCGCTTGAGCGGCGTGCCGTGCCAGGTCTGCAGGTACGTCGTGCCGGGGCGCTTGGCCCAGGTGGGCACGTGGTTGTCGGCGACCACCAGGTCCGCCGAGCCCAGCGCGGCCAGCGCCTCGGGCGTGCCCAGCGGCGCGGTGGCGGTGCCGGCGGGGAAGGAGCGCCCGGGACCGGCCAGCCACACGTGCTCGGCGGTGCGCTGCCCGGCGGCCTCGCGGGCCAGCAGCCGCTGGTGCAGGGCCCGGGGGTTGTCGGAGTAGCGGCCTCCGAAGCTGTAGTAGACGATCTTCACGGTGGTCCTGTCGGTCGGGCCGGGGTCGAGAGGGACGGGCGGTGGTTCCACCCTCGGCGGGAGCGCTCATGATGCCCGATCCGCACCCGCGCCCGCCCCGTCCTCGACCCGTTCAGCCGCCCGCCACCGCCGTGCCGGGGCGGCGGGCGATCAGGTCCGTCACGACGTGCCCGCGCTCCAGCCCGCGCACCTCGAAGCGGGTCAGCGGCCGCCAGTCCGGCCGCTCGCGCGCCTCCTCCAGCACCAGCCCCGGCGCGGCGGCCAGCACCCCGGCCATCTGCTGCGCGTAGGGCTCCCAGTCCGTCGCGCAGTGCAGCACCCCGCCGGGGGCGAGCCGGTCGGCCACCAGCGCCGCGAACGCCGCGTCGACCAGGCGGCGCTTGTGGTGGCGGGGCTTGGGCCACGGGTCGGGGAAGTACACCCGCACCCCCGCCAGGCTGGCCGGGGCGATGCGCTGCTGCAGCAGCAGTCGCCCGTCGCCCTCCAGCACCCGGACGTTGCCCAGCCCCCGCCGGTCCAGGCCGAGCAGCAGCGCGGCGACCCCGGGCGTGTGCACGTCGGCGGCCAGCACGCAGGTGCCCGGATCGGCCTCGGCCATCTGCAGGGTGGTCGCGCCCATGCCGAACCCGATCTCCAGCACGACCGGGGCGTCGGTCCCGAACAGCGCGCGCAGGTCCAGCGGTCCCTCGCCGTCGGGGACGGCGAAGCGGGCCGCGTGCTCCTGCAGGGCCTGGCGCCGGGTGGCGCCCATGCGGCCGCGGCGCAGCTTGTAGGACGGGCGCGTCGCCCAGTCCGCGAGGGGAGGGCCGGGAGGGGTGCTCACCGCCCCATCATCGGCCACCGCCCGGCCGGCCCCGTGCCGGGAACACCCGCCCGGCACCCCGTGTTCTGCCCGGTGCGGATACATGACCGGTCATGCACCAGGCGGGCCGGACCGCGCAGCAGCGGAAGAGGTGAGGGCGGTGCAGTTCGGGATCTTCTCGGTCAGCGACGTCACGCGGGACCCGACCACGGGTCGGACCCCCAGCGAGGCCGAGCGCATCGACGCGATGGTGCGGATCGCCGTCAAGGCCGAGGAGGTGGGCCTGGACGTCTTCGGGATCGGCGAGCACCACAACCCGCCGTTCTTCTCCTCCTCGCCCACCACGTTCCTGGCCCACGTCGCCGCGCTGACGAAGCGGATCGTGCTGTCGACCGCCGTCAGCCTCGTCACGACCACCGACCCGGTGCGGATCGCCGAGGAGTACGCCATGGCCCAGCACCTGGCCAAGGGCCGGCTGGACCTGACCCTGGGCCGCGGCAACACCGTGCCGGTCTACGAGTGGTTCGGCCAGGACGTCCGCCAGGGGGTGGCGCTGGCGATCGAGAACTACGACCTGCTGCACCGCCTGTGGCGCGAGGACGTCGTCGACTGGGAGGGCCGGTTCCGCGCGAGCCTGCAGGGTTTCACCTCCACACCGCGCCCGCTGGACGGCGTCCCGCCGTTCGTGTGGCACGGCAGCATCCGCACGCCGCAGATCGCCGAGCAGGCCGCCTTCTACGGCAACGGGTTCTTCGCCAACAACATCCTGGCGCCCAACGGGCACTTCCTGCCGCTGGTGGAGCACTACCGCCGGCGGTTCGCCCACTACGGGCACGGGACCCCCGAGCAGGCGGTCGTCGGCCTGGGCGGCCAGGCGTTCATCGCCCGCCGCTCGCAGGACGCGTTCGCGGCCTTCCGCCCGTACTTCGACCAGGCGCCGGTGTACGACCACAGCCGGTCGCTGGACTGGTACGCCCGCGAGACGCCGCTCAGCGTGGGCAGCCCCCAGCAGGTGGTCGAGAAGACCCTGGAGTTCCACGACGTCTTCGGCGACTACCAGCGCCAGCTGTGGGTGGTGGACTCCTCCGGCCTGCCCCTGCCGGCCGTGCTGGAGCAGCTGGAACTGCTCGGCGGGGAGGTCGTCCCGGTGCTGCGGAAGGAGATGGCGGCGCGCCGCTCTCCCACCGCGGCGCAGGCGCCCACCCACGAGTCCCTCGTGCGCGCCCGCTACGGCGACGGCCCGGCCCGCCAGGCCCGCCCGAACCCCAACCGCGGCGACAACCTCACCGGCGCCGTCCCCTACCAGGACGGCGACGAGGCCGCCGCGGCGCACCACCCCGTCCTGCGGTGAGCGCGGACGGGCAGGAGGGGGACGGTCGGGCGCGGCAGGACGTCCGGCTGGCCAACGAGGCGTGGGAGGCGCTGTTCCGCGCCCAGGCGGTGCTCGCGCGCCGCTTCCGCGACGACGACGTCTGGCACGAGGTGTCCCCGACCGAGTACGACGTGCTCCACACCCTGACCCGGCACGAGGAGGGGGGCGGGGAGGGGCTGACCATGGCCCGGATCAACCGGGAGGTGCTGCTCACCCAGGGCGGCATCTCCCGGCTGGTCTCGCGCCTGCTCGAGCGCGGCCTGCTCGAGCGCCGCGCCGACCCCGGCGACCGGCGCGCCGCCCGCATCGTCCTCACCCCCGAGGGGCGGGCGGTGCAGCGCGCCGTCGGCCGCCGCCACGCGCGGGCCGTCAGCGCCACCATGACCGGCGCGCTCTCCCGCGAGCAGCTGCACCAGCTGCGGGAGATCGGCCGGCGCCTCGCCGACGCGGCTGCCGGCACCGCTGCCGCGCCCCGCCCTGGTGCGCCGAGGCGCCCCCGCGCCTAGCGTCGGGGGCGTCAACGACCCCTCAGACGGGAGGACCCCCCGATGGCAGTGTCCGCCAGCGGCACCATCGACCTCGGCGGCAAGACCGTCCACCGCCTCGGCTACGGCGCGATGCGCATCACCGGCCCCGGCATCTGGGGACCGCCGAGGGACCACGACGAGGCCGTGCGCGTGCTGCGCCGCTCCGTCGAGCTCGGCGTCACCTTCATCGACACCGCCGACTCCTACGGCCCGTTCGTCTCCGAGGACCTCATCCGCGAGGCCCTGCACGACGGCTCCGGCTACGGCGACGTCGTCATCGCCACCAAGGGCGGGCTGACCCGGCACGGCCCGGACGTCTGGCCGCCGCTGGGCCGCCCGGAGTACCTGCGCCAGTGCATCCTCATGTCGCTGCGGCGCCTGGGCGTGGAGCGCATCGACCTGTGGCAGCTGCACCGCATCGACGCGAAGGTCCCGCGCGAGGAGCAGTTCGGCGCGCTCAAGGAGTTCGTCGACGAGGGCCTGGCGCTGCAGGTCGGCCTCTCCGAGGTCGACGTCGAGGACGTGCGGGCCGCGCAGGCGGCCGGGCTCACCGTCGCCTCGCTGCAGAACCGCTACAACCTCGGCGACCGGCGCGCGGAGGACCTGCTGGACTTCTGCGAGCGGCACGGCATCGCCTTCATCCCCTGGGCACCCGTCGACGCGGGCACCCTGGCCCGGCCCGGCGGCCCGCTCGACGCGGTCGCGGGCAACCACCCCGACGCCACCACCGGCCAGCTGGCGCTGGCCTGGCTGCTGCGCCGCTCGCCGGTCGTCGTCCCCATCCCCGGCACCTCGACGGTCGCGCACCTGGAGGAGAACCTCGCCGCCGCCGACGTCGAGCTGACCGACGAGGAGTTCCGGGTCCTGTCCGACGCCGGTCGCTGACGGCTCCGGCGACGGGTCCTCCCGGCGGAGGGCTTCACGAACGGGCTCCTCCTGCCGATGACCAGGGGCGGACAGCACCACCCGCCCCGTCCCCGGCAGGAGGGCCCGCCGCCATGCTCGTGCTCGTCGACCAGGACCAGGTCCTGGCGGACTTCGGCCACGGCTTCGACACCGGCTTCCTGGCCGCCCACCCCGACGCCCCGCACCAGCCGCGCTCGCAGGCCACCTCGTACTGGATCGAGGACTCCTACCCGCCCGAGTGGCACGAGCGCATCCGCGCGGTCTCCTGCGCCCCCGGCTTCTTCCGCGGCCTGCGGCCGCTGCCCGGCGCGGTCGCGGCGGTGCACGCGATGCTCGCCGACGGCCACGACGTGCGGATCTGCACCGCGCCGCTGCGCAGCTACCGCCACTGCGTGCTGGAGAAGTACGAGTGGGTCGAGGAGCACCTGGGCGCCGAGTGGACCGACCGCATGGTCCTCACGCGCGACAAGACGCTGCTGTCGGCGACCGCGGACGTGCTCATCGACGACAAGCCCGACGTCCTCGGGTCGATCACCACCGCCGACGAGCACTGGACCCGGGTGCTCTTCGACGCCCCCTACAACCTCGCCCTGCCCGGCTGGCGGCTGGACTGGAGCACCTGGCGCGAGGTGCTGGCCGCCGTCGAGGCCGACCGCGCCGCGCGCGGGGTGCTGCGCCTGCCGCGCCGCCGCGTCCCGGAGCTGGGGCTGCCCACCCACGCACCCGCGCTCCCGGCCGTGGGCGCGGCCCGCTAGCCGTCCAGCAGCCCCGCGTCGTGGGCGACGATCGCCACCTGCACGCGGTTGTGGGCGCCCAGCTTGGTGAGCAGCCGCGACACGTGCGTCTTCACCGTCGCCTCGCTCATGAACAGCTCCTTGCCGATCTCGGCGTTGGACAGCCCCCGCCCCACCGCGCCCAGCACCTCGCGCTCGCGGTCGGTCAGCAGCTGCAGCCGCTCGGCGGCCTCCCGCCGGCGCGGGTTCACCGCGTCCGCCGCGTAGTGCCCCACGAGGCGGCGCGTCACCGTCGGCGACAGCATCGCCTCGCCGGCGGCGACCACCCGCACCGCCGCGACGAGCTCGCGCGGCGGGGTGTCCTTGAGCAGGAAGCCCGTCGCACCCGACTGCAGCGCCTGGAAGACGTACTCGTCGAGGTCGAAGGTCGTCAGCATCACCACCGCCGGCGCCTCGGGGCGCTCCGTGATGGCCTTCGCCGCCGTCAGCCCGTCCATGACGGGCATGCGCACGTCCATGAGGACGATGTCGGGCCGGTGGGCGCTGACGCCCTCCACGGCCTGCGCGCCGTTCTCCGCCTCGCCCACGACCTCGACGTCGTCGGCGCTCGACAGGATCATCCGCAGGCCCGCCCGCACCAGCGCGTCGTCGTCGACGAGCAGCACCCGCGTGGGCCGTGCGCCCGCCTGCTCCGGTCCGCTTCCCACGTCCGCCGTCCCCTCACCGCTCCTGCGCCCGGCCGCCGACCGCGGGGGCGTGGGTGATCCTCGCATCCGGCGGGGTCCACGCGGCGCCGCTGGCGCGACCCGCCCCGCCGCCGGGCACCGGCCACGGCAGCCTGGCCCGCACCGCGAACCCGCCGTCCGGCTCGGGGCCGCTGGTGATCGTCCCGTCCGCCAGCCCCACCCGCTCCGACAGGCCCACCAGGCCCGAGCCGGCGCCGGGCAGCCCCGTGGAGGCCCCCCGCGGTCGCGCGTTGACGACGGACACGAGCATCTCCCGGCCCACCTCGCCCGAGACCGTCACCACGGTCTGCGCGGACGGCGCGTGCTTGTGGACGTTCGTCAGCGCCTCCTGCACCACCCGGTAGACGGTGCGCCCCAGCTCCGCGGGCACGTCCGCGTGCACGGGCACGTCGGTGCGGAACTCCGCCGCCACCCCGGCCTCGCGGGTGGACTCCACCAGCCGGCGCACGTCCACGAGCGTGGGCTGCGGCGCCAGCTCCGCGGCGGAGGTGGCCGCCGAACCGGTCCCGGGGGTGCGCAGCACGCCCAGGACGCGGCGCAGGTCCTCCAGCGCCGCCCGGGAGGTCTCGCGGATGGTCGCCGCGGTCGCCTCCACCTGCTCGGCGCCCACGTCGGGGCGCACCTCCAGCCCGCCCGCGTGCAGCGCCACCAGCGAGATGCGGTGCGCGAGCACGTCGTGCATCTCCCGCGCGATGCGGGTGCGCTCGGCCAGCCGCGCCTGCTCGGCGCGCAGCACCTGCTCGTGCTCGGCGCGCTCGGCCCGCTCGCGCAGGGAGCGCACCAGGTCGCGGCGCGCGCCGACGAACGCGCCGACGAACACGCTCAGCGCCACCGCGACGGCCCCCGCCGTCAGCGCCAGCCCCCACCCGTCCGTCGACGTGCGCAGCGAGGTGGAGGTCACGGCCACGAACGCCACGAGCGACAGCAGCACGAGCAGCCGGTCGCGGCGGCGGACCGCCACCGTCAGCAGCGCGAAGAAGACGGCCCCGTCGAAGGCGAGCACGAGCGCGACGGCGAGGGCGATCGCGCACACCGGCACCGGGTGCTGCCGCCGCCACCACAGCGCCGCGCAGCAGGCGACGGCCACGAGCAGGGGGACGACGTGGCGCACCCCGACCGCGGTCAGGTCCAGCTCCGCGCCCGTGACGACGAGCGGGCCGGCGGCCCCGGTGCGCTCCGGGCCGTGCACGAGCGCGTGGAACCACGCCGGCACCGTGGCCAGGGACAGCACGATCGCCACGACGTCGCGCGCTCGCGGTGCGAACCGCCAGCGGGAGACCCGCGAGGCGGGCGGGGGGACGGGTGCGCTCACCGCCACAGCGTAGGGAGGCCCCCCGCGGAGGGGCGTCCGCCGAACGTCCCTGGCCGGCTCCCGCGTCCGTCGCACCCGCCCGCGCCGCGAGCCCCCCGTCCAGCCCTCCGTCCAGCCCCCCGTCCAGCCGCCGGGGGGCCGGCCCCGGGTGCCGGGCGTAGGGTCCCGGCGTGCCCACGACGCCCGCGCCCCAGGCCCAGCAGCGACCCGCCGGACGAGTGGCCTTCCTGGGCCTGGGCCGGATGGGGCGCGTCCTCGCCGGCCACCTCGTGCACGCCGGTCTGGACGTGCGGGTGTGGAACCGCTCGCAGGGCCCGGCGGCCGAGCTGGAGGCCGCCGGCGCCACCGCGGCGGCCTCCAGCGCCGAGGCCGTCGAGGGCGCCGACGTCGTCCTCACCGCCTTCTTCGGCCCGGGCTCCGTGCGCGAGGCCGTCCTCGGCGCCGACCTGCCGTTCGGCGCGGACGCCGTCTGGGTCGACGTCACCACCGTCGCACCGGCCGACGCCCGCGCGTTCGCGCAGTGGGCGCGCGGGCGCGGCGTCCGCTACGTGCACTCCCCGGTCATCGGCTCCCTCGGCCCGGCCCGCGACCGCGCCCTCGGCGTCCTCGTCGGCGGTGCGCCGGAGGACACCGAGCGGGTGCTGCCGCTCGTCGCGCTGTGGGCGGACCCGGACCGCCTGCAGGTCCTCGAGGACCCCGCCGCCGCCGCGACCGGCAAGCTCGTGGCGAACCTGGCGCTCGCGGTCTCCTTCCAGGGCCTGCTCGAAGCGGTCCGGCTGGGCACCTCCGGCGGGCTGGAGCTGGAGCAGGTCCTCACGACGCTGCGGGGCACCGGCCTGGGGTCCATCGCCGCGATGAAGGGCGCGAACCTGCGCAGCGGGGAGTTCGGCGACACCCAGTTCTCCACCGACCTGCTGCTGAAGGACACCGGGCTCATGCTCGGCACCAGCCGGCTGCCGCTGCCCGCGCTCACCGCGGCCGCGCAGTCCCTGCTGGCCGCCCAGCGCGCCGGCCGCGGCGACGACGACTTCTCGGCGGCCGCCGCCGACGACCTGCCCGGGGCCTCCTGACCCCCGGCCCTCAGCCCTGCGGCCGCGGACCCGGCGACTTCGTGAACCAGGCCACGTCCGCGCCCACCGCGTAGTCCCAGTAGGTGACGACGACCTGCCCGCCGGCCTGCTCGCGGGTGACGAAGGTGGAGCTGTCGTCGAAGAGCGGGTCCGCGGCGTAGACGTCGTCCGCCGTGGCCACGCCCTCGTGCTGGCCCTCCAGCGGCACGAAGCGCCAGCCGCCGTCGTCCTCGCGGCGGGCGACGACGGCGTCGACCCCGCTGCTCAGCGTGCCGCCCCGCAGGTACACGACCGCGTCGGCGGCGAACCCGCCGGTGAGCCGGCGCCACTCGACGGCACCGCCCTCGCGCCCGGCGAGCAGCGGCGCGGCGGCCGTCAGCTCGGACTCGGTCCGCCAGGTCGCGCCGTCGCGCGCCAGCAGGGTCACCACCGTCGACGTCCCGCCGGTGGTGGCGGCCAGCACGGCGAGCTCCGGGTGGTCCGGGGTGGCGGGGGTCGTGGAGACGGCCTGCGCCCCGCGCTGGCGCGCGAGGTCGGCCAGCGCCCGGTCGGCGGCCGCCTCCGCCCCGTCGGCCGGGCCGCCGGTCGTCGTGCCGGTCGTCGTGCCGCCGGTCGTCGTGCCGCCGGTCGTCGTGCTGGTCGTGGTGCTGGTCGTGGTGCCGGCGGCGGGTGCTCCGCCGGGGGCGCCGCACGCGGCCAGCGCCCCCGCGCACAGCAGGACGAGGGCCGCGGTCCGGGACCGGTTCGAGGTCGTGGTGCTCACGGTGCAACGGACGCCGCGCCCGAGGCGTCTGTTGCACGCGGCCTCGGACGGCGGGTCCGGTGCGAGCAGGAGGGGGAGCGGTGCGCGAGCACGCGAGGGGAGTCGACGAGGAGGACGTCGTGCGGGCGCTGCAGCGCGCCGGCGCGGCAGACCCGCACGTCGACGTGTCCGCGCTCACCGCGGGCGCGCGGGGGCGCGCCCGCACCCTCCGCCGGCGCCGGCAGGGGCTGGCGGGGGTCGTGGCCGTCCTCGCCCTCGCCGCCCCCGTCGCGCTCTCGCAGTGGCCGCAGGAGCAGGTCACCGTCCGGCCGGCCACCACCGCCGTGCCGGACGCGGCCCTGCTCGACACCGCGGCCGTGCAGGCCGTCGTCGCGGGCGTCGAACCGGTGCAGGTCTCGACGGGCACCGCCACCGGGCTGTGCCGCGACGAGCCCTACGGCGGGACGTCCTCGATCGCGGCCGGCCGCTCGGCGGGCTGGGGCAGCACCCCCACGGTGCTGCGCCCGACGCCGGAGGAGGTGGGCCTCGACGTCCTCGTCCTCGAGGGCGACGAGGCGGAGCAGTGGTTCTCCCAGACGGAGCAGCAGGCGGGCCGCTGCACCGTCGAGGCGGTGGAGACCTCGCGCTGGACGCTCACCGACGCCGGTGTCGACGCCGACGAGGCGGTCGCGCTGTTCGGGCAGGTGCAGTCCGGCACCAACCCCAGCTGGCGGGCGGTGGTCGCCGCGCGCAGCGGGCAGCTCGTGGTCCGCGTGGGCGTGACCAGCTACCACGCCGACCCCCGGGAGACCGTCGAGCAGGCCGCGACGCTGACCCGGCAGGCGCTCGAGCGGGCCGCCGGCCTGCGCGCGGCGGGCGGTGCGGCACGATGACCGCGGTGGTCGAAGCGGGTGGCGAGGTGCAGGCGCCGACGTTCGAGGAGTTCGTCGCCGCCCGCGGCCCCGCCCTCGTGCGGCTGGCGCGGGGCCTGCTGCGCGACCCCGACACCGCCGAGGACGTCGTCCAGGACGTCCTGGCCAAGGCGCTGCTGCACTGGAAGCGCGTCCAGGCCGCCGACGACCCGGTCGCCTACGTCAACCGGATGGTCGTCAACGCCTCGACCTCGTTCTGGCGCCGCGCGGCCCGCCGGGAGCGCCCGGTGGCCGCCGAGGACCTGCCGGACGCCGGCCGCGCGGACGGCACCGGGCAGGTGGCCGACCGCGACGAGCTGCTCACCGCGCTGCGCACCCTGCCGACCAAGCAGCGGACGGTGCTCGTGCTGCGCCACTTCGAGGACATGCCCGACGAGCAGATCGCCGACCTGCTCGACGTGACCACCGGCACCGTGCGCAGCAACGCCCACCGCGGCCTGGCCGCCCTGCGCACCGCCCTGTCGCGCTGAGGACGCTGCGCGCGCACGCCCCGAACGGCTCAACCGCCGGCCGCCGGCCGCCGATGGGAGACCGGCAGGCACACCCCGGGCAACCACCGCGAAGGGCGCAGCATGTTCGGACGCAGGAGCTCGACCCCGCGGGCGGGCGGCACCGCAGCGCCCGTGCCCCGGGACGTGGAAGCCCTCGAGGCGGTGCTCGCCGCCTTCGACGACGGTGTCAGCGGCGAGCTCGACGCCCACCTCGCCGGGGTGCGCGCCCTCGTGCAGGCCCTCGACCTGGCCTACGGCGCGGTGTGGCTGCCCGGTCCGGACGGACGCTTCCGGCTGGCCGCCGAGGTCGGTGCGCTGGCGCCCGCGATGGCCGCGACGCGCGACGTCGCCGTCGGCACCTCCGACGGCTGCGCCGGGCGGGCGCTGCAGGTGCGCGAACCCGTCGAGTGCCGTGCCGACAGCGACCGCGACTGCGCCCGCTGGCGCGCCGCGCAGGCCGGTGGTGCCCTGCACGGCTGCCAGATGCCCGTGGTCGAGGACGGCCGCGTGGTCGCCCTGCAGGAGTTCTACGGCGTCTCGGCGCTGCCCTTCTTCGGAGGCCGCAGCGAGAAGTGGAAGGCCATCGCCCGCGTCGCCGCGCACGCGCGCCGCCGCGTCCTGGACGCGGTGACGCTGCGCGAGACGCTCGACGACCGCGAGGCCGTCACCACGGTCGTCACGGCGGTGGGCGAGGCCCAGTCGGAGGACGACGCCCTGCGGCGCGCGCTGGAGGTCGTCCGCGAGGCGTTCGGCTGGGCCTACGGCTCCTACTGGGCGCTGGACGAGGGCTCCGGCACGCTGCGGTTCCTCCTGGAGTCCGGGTCCGCGGGCGAGGACTTCCGCCGCGTCACCCTGTCCGCGAGCTTCGCCGAGGGCGTGGGGCTGTCCGGGCGGGCCTGGCGGGCGCGCGACCTCGTCTTCGTCCCCGACCTCGCCGAGGTCACCGACTGCGTGCGGGCGCCCGCGGCGCAGCGCGCGGGGGTGAAGTCGGGCGTGTGCTTCCCGATCACCTTCGAGGGCCGGGTCGTGGGGACGATGGACTTCTTCGCCACCGAGGTCATCGAGCTGTCGGACTCGCGGGCCGCCGCGCTGCGCAACGTGCAGCAGCTGGTCTCCCAGCGCCTGGAGGTGCTGGCGCGCGCGGGGACGAACGCCCGTGCCTCCGCGGCCCTGCTGGACACGGTCTCCCGCCTGCGGGACGCGGTCGTCGACGCCGGGCGGGTCGCCGACTCCGCCGTGGGGCAGGCCGCCACCATGACGAGCGAGGTGGACGCGCTCACCCGCGCGTCGGCCGCCGTCGGCGAGGTCATCAAGATCATCTCCGGCATCGCGGACCAGACGAACCTGCTGGCCCTCAACGCCACCATCGAGGCCGCGCGCGCCGGGGAGCTCGGCCGCGGCTTCGCGGTCGTGGCCAGCGAGGTGAAGGACCTGGCGCGCGAGACCGCCGACGCGACCCAGCGCGTCGCCGAGCAGGTCTCCGGCATCCGGGCGTCCAGCGCCGCGGTCTCCACCGGCATCACGACGACCGCGGACATCGTCCGCGAGCTGGACGTCGTCCAGGCGCGCATCTCCGCCGTCATCGACGAGCAGGTCGCGATGGCCACCGCGCACGCCCGCCGCTGACGCGCGGGTGCGGCCGTCCGCCCAGAGCGGACGGCCGCGCGCCGGCGCCGTCGGCGCGGGTAGCTTGCGCAGGACCCGAGCAGGAGGTCCCGCGGTGCCGAAGCTGACGCTCGTCCCCACCCGCCGGGTGCGCCGGCGCCCCGACCCCCTGCTGCGCGACGTGCTCGGCGCCGTGCTGCGCAGGGAGCGGCTCGCCCAGCGGCGCACCCTCGCCGACGTGGCGACGGCCGCCAGGGTGTCCCTGCCCTACCTGTCCGAGGTGGAGCGCGGCCGCAAGGAGCCCTCCTCCGAGGTGCTCGCCGCGGTCTGCGCCGCCCTCGACCTCGCGCTCGCGGACCTGCTCGCCCGCAGCGGCTCGCTCGTCACCGACCTCACCACGACGACCGCGTTCGCACCCGCCGCCGGCGCCGCGCGCACCTCCGCTCCGACGGTCTCGCTGTCGATCGCCGCCTAGCGCTCGCGCCGCCGCTCGGATTTGACCCTCCGCTGGGCCGTCGTTAACGTAGTGGTCACACCGCAGCGCGGAGGAACGGACGGGTCACCGGCCGGTTCGCGCAGCAGGTGGGGACAGTCTCCGACAACATCAACCGGCTCCGATCGCTCAAGTGCGCCCGGGACCGGTCGATGAAGCTGGAGCGTCCTGACCGGGCCGAGGAGTCCGGTAAGCTGGACTGAGTCCGCACACGAGAAGCCGCGAAAGCGGTCGACAGTCGTGCGTCCGGTTCTTGAGAACTCAACAGTGTGCCAAGTGTTGATGCCAAATCAATCAACCCCGTATGGCCACCGCTCATCTGGGTGGTGGTTGGGGATTCCTTTGGTGTTGTTCCTCCATCTTCT
>NZ_JBJLSF010000096.1:0-18192 GCF_050871885.1 Kineococcus aridisoli
CCCCCCCACCCCCCCCCCCCCCCCCCCCCCCCCCCCACCCCCCCCCCCCCCCCCCCCCCCCCCCCCCCCCCCCCCCCCCCCCCCCCCCCCCCCCCCCCCCCCCCCCCCCCCCACGGCCTCGATCCGCGGCAGCAGGTCCGGCCGGCGCACCGCCAGCTCCATGACGGTCATGCCGCCCAGGGAGTGCCCCACGAGCACGAGCGGGCCGGTGGGCGCGACCTGGTCGATCACCTGCCCGAGGTCGTCGGCGAGCCGGGCGATCGTCAGGCTCCCGGCGGGGCCGCGCTCGGAGCGGCCGTGCCCGCGGTGCTCGGGCAGCACCAGCCGGTAGCGCCCGCGCAGCGCCAGCCGCTGGAAGTGCCAGGTGTCGGCGGTGAGGGCGTAGCCGTGGCAGAGCACCACCGCGGGCGCGTCGGGGCGGTCGGCCGGGTCGACCTCCACGTGCAGGCGCACGCCGTCGTCGGTGAGCACCTCCACCGGCTCGCCGGTCAGCGGGTGCAGCTCCTCGCGGCGGGCGGCGGGGCGGTGGCTGCGCGCGGCGCGCAACGCCGGCTTCACGCCCCCGTCCCCGCGGTGCTCGGGGCGGACCGGTCCGCGGGCCGGTCCGCGAGCGCGCCCACGTAGCGGCGGGGCACCCGCGCGCCGATGCGGGTGACGACCTCCCACGAGATCGTGCCGGCGGCCTGCGCCCAGTCGTCGGCCGTCGCCTCCCCGCCCGTGCCGGGTCCGAAGACGAGCGCCGGGTCGCCGGGGGCGGCGACGTCGTCGCCGAGGTCGACGACCACCTGGTCCATGCACACGCGCCCGGCGATGCGCCGCCGGGCGCCGGCGACGAGCACCTCCCCGGAGCGGGTGCCGTCCCAGGAGGCGTGCCGCGGCAGCCCGTCGCCGTAGCCGAGGGGCACGAGGCCGAGGGTGGTCTCGCGCGGCACCTGGTAGGTGAGCCCGTAGGACACCCCTGCACCCTGCGGCACCCGGCGCACGTGGGCCAGCCGGGCCGCCAGCGCCATCGCCGGCACCAGGCCCAGCTCGGCGCCGGAGGCGCGCTCGGGCGAGGGGCTCAGCCCGTAGACCGCCAGCCCGGCGCGCACGAGGTCGTAGCGCGCCTGCGGCACGAACAGGGCGGCCGCGGAGTTGGCGTGGTGGCGCAGCCCCGGCTCGACGCCGTGGCGGCGGGCCAGCTCCAGGGCCTCCTCGAAGGCCGCCAGCTGGGCGGGCACCGAGGGGTCGCCCGGCACGTCGGCGCTGGCGAAGTGCGCCCACGTGCCGCGCACCCGCACGAGGCCGTCGGCGACGTGCTTCGCGACCGCGTCCAGCAGCGCCGGCCACTCCGCGGGCGAGGCGCCGCCGCGGGACATGCCGGTGTCGACCTCCAGGTGCACCTGTGCGGTCGTCCCGGTGGCGCGGGCCGCGGCGACGACCTCCTCCAGCGCCCACACCGCGGCCACCGACAGGTCCACGCGCCCGGCCACCGCCTGCGCCAGGTCGGTGCCGGGGGTGAGGATCCAGGCCAGCAGGTCCGCCTCCACGCCCGCGGCGCGCAGGGCCAGCGCCTCGTGCACGTGGGCCACGCCCAGCCACGTCGCCCCGCCGGCGAGCGCGGCGCGCGCCACCGGCACCAGGCCGTGCCCGTAGGCGTCGGCCTTGACGACGGCCATCACCTGCGCGGGCGCGACCGCGGAGCGGACCACGCCGACGTTGTGCGCGACGGCGTCCAGGTCGACCACCGCCTCGGCCGGCACGCCCGGCCGCGGCGCGCGCTCGGGACCCCCCACCGGTTCGTGTGCCACGTCCCGACGGTACCCGCCCGCCGATCAGGAGCCCGGGACCTCCCCGCCGGGCCAGCCCGGCAGCGAGGTGAGGGCCGCGGGCACGGCGTCGGCGACGTCCAGGGCCGCCAGCGGCCCGCCCGCGGAGGCCAGCGCCGCGGCCCAGCCGTGCAGCGCCGCGGCGTCGGCGGCGACCTCGGCGGGCGGGTCGTGCGGCCGGCCCGCGAGGGCCGCCCCGAGGATCCCGGCCAGCACGTCCCCGGCCCCCGCGGTGGACAGCCACGGCGGCGCGGCCGCGGCCGTCAGCACCCGCCCGGCACCGACGACGGTGGTCACCGCGCCCTTGAGCAGCACGGTCGCGCCGGTCGCCTCGTGCACCCGGCGGGCGTGCGCCAGCGGGTCCGCCTCCACCTCGGCGCGCGAGGCCCCGGCACCGAGCGCGCCCAGCAGCCGGGACAGCTCCCCGGCGTGCGGGGTGAGCACGTGCTGCGGGCCGAGGGCGTCCGGCAGGCCGCCGAGGGCGCCGGCGTCCACGACCGCGGGCTCGCCGGAGGCCAGCGCGTCCCGGATGCGCCCCTGCTGCTCCTCGTCGTCGGGCGAGACGCCGGGGCCCAGCACCCAGGCCTGCACCCGGCCGGTGCCGACGACGGCCTCCGGGCGGCGGTGGCGGACGACCTCGGCCGGGTGCTCCGGCCCGGCGTAGCGCACCATCCCGGCACCGGCGCGGACGGCGGCCTCGACGGCCAGCACGGCGGCGCCGGTGTAGTCGGGACCGCCGGCGACGACGCCGACGACCCCGCGGGAGTACTTGTCGTCGCCCGCCCCGGCGCGCCGCCAGCGGCGGGCCACGTCGGCCAGCTCGACGCGCTCGACCGCCGGGGCGCCCGGCAGCTCGGCGACGCCGATGTCGGCCACGACCAGGCGCCCGCACAGCCCGGCCGCCGGCCCGAGCAGGTGCGCGGGCTTGGCGGTGCCGAAGGTGACGGTCAGGTCGGCGGGCAGGACGGTGCCGCTCACGGCACCGGAGTCGGCGTCCAGGCCGCTGGGCAGGTCGACGGCGACGACGACGGGCCCGCCCGCGCCGGCCAGCGCCGCCGGCAGCGCGTCGAGGGGGGCGCGCAGCCCGCCGCGCCCGCGCAACCCGGCGACGCCGTCGAGCAGCAGGTCGGCTGCGGCGCAGGTGGCGGCGTCGCCCCCGGCCCAGTCGCGCACCCGGGCCCCGGCGGCGCGGGCGGCGCGCTCGCCCTCGGCGTGGACGGCGGGGGCGGTGCGCAGCGCGAGGACGGCCGCGCCGCGGCGGGCCAGCCGGGCGCCGGCCAGCAGGGCGTCCCCGCCGTTGTCGCCGGAGCCGGCGAGGACCACGACGCGGCGCCCGACCAGGCCGCCGGTGGCCGCGCGCAGCGCGCGGGCGCACTCGACGTCCAGGGCCGCGGCGGCCCGCTGCATGAGCGCGTCCGGCGGCAGGGCCGCCAGGGCGGCCCGCTCGGCGGCGCGGACGGAGTCGGCGGAGTGCGCGGCGATCACGAGCGCGAGCCTGGCACCGGCGGGCGGTCAGCGCCCCTCGGCGACCACCATCGCGCTGGCGATGCCGGCGTCGTGGGAGAGCGAGAGGTGGAAGCGCTCCACGCCCATCCGCTCGGCGATCTCCTTGGCGCTGCCCTTGACGACGACCTCGGGGCGGTGGCCGTGCTCGCGCTCGACGACGACGTCGCGCCACACCAGGCCCACCGGGGCGCCCAGCGACTTGGCGACGGCCTCCTTGGCGGCGAAGCGCGCGGCCAGCGACTCCGGCGGCAGGCCCCGCTCCCCGTCGCCGAACAGCCGCTCCAGCAGCCGCGGCGTGCGCTGGACCTGCCGCACGAACCGCGCGATGTCGACGACGTCGATGCCCACTCCGACGATCATTGCCTCAGCCTCCTCCGCCGGCGTCACGGTCCCACGCGCGCCCGCGGCCGCCCACGGCGGGGTGCTGCGGTGGGGTGCTGCGGCGGGGTGCTCCCCGGGCGGGGAGCACCCCGGGCTCACTCGACGGTGACGGACTTGGCGAGGTTGCGCGGCTGGTCCACGTCCAGGCCCTTGGCGGTGGCCAGCTCGCAGGCGAACACCTGCAGCGGGACGACGGCCAGCAGCGGCGAGAGCAGCGTGGAGGTGCGCGGGATGCGGATGACCACGTCCGCGAAGGGCTCGACGTCGGTGTCGCCGTGCTCGGCGATGACCAGGGTCCGCGCGCCGCGGGCGCGCACCTCCTGGATGTTGGAGACGACCTTGGAGTGCAGCGAGTCGCGACCGCGCGGGCTGGGCACCACGACGAACACCGGCTGGCCGGGCTCGACGAGCGCGATGGGACCGTGCTTGAGCTCGCCGGCGGCGAAGCCCTCGGCGTGGATGTAGGCGAGCTCCTTGAGCTTCAGCGCTCCCTCCATCGCCACCGGGTAGCCGACGTGGCGGCCCAGGAAGAGCACCGAGCGGGTGTCGGCCATGTACCGGGCGATCTCGCGGACCTGTTCGAGGCCGTCGAGGACCTGGCGCACCTGGCCGGGGACCTCGTGCAGCTGCGCGAGCACCTCGGCGACCTCGTCGGCGAACTTGTCCCCGCGCAGCTGCGCCAGGTACAGCCCCAGCAGGTAGCAGGCGGTGATCTGCGCGAGGAACGCCTTGGTGGAGGCGACCGCGATCTCCGGGCCGGCGTGGGTGTAGAGCACCGCGTCGGACTCGCGGGGGATGGTGGAGCCGTTGGTGTTGCAGATGGCCAGGACCTTCGCGCCCTGCTCGCGGGCGTGCCGGACGGCCATGATGGTGTCCATCGTCTCGCCGGACTGCGAGATCGCCACGACGAGGGTGCGCTCGGAGACGACGGGGTCGCGGTAGCGGAACTCGTGGGCCAGCTCCACCTCGACGGGGATGCGGCACCAGTGCTCGATGGCGTACTTGGCGACCTGGCCGGCGTAGGCGGCCGTGCCGCAGGCGATGACGACGATCTTGTCGACGCTGCGCAGCTCCGCCTCGGAGATCTTCATCTCGTCCAGCTGCAGGCGCCCGCCCGCGTCGGTGCGCCCGAGCAGGGTGTCGGCGATCGCCTGCGGCTGGTCGTGGATCTCCTTGGCCATGAACGAGGGGAAACCGCCCTTCTCGGCCGCGGAGGCGTCCCAGTCCACGTGGAACCGGCGGCCCTGCGCGGGCGAACCGTCGAAACCGGTCACCTGCACCGCGTCCGGGGTGATCGTCACGATCTGGTCCTGGCCCAGCTCGAGGGCCTCGCGGGTGTGCGCGATGAAGGCCGCCACGTCCGAGCCGAGGTAGTTGGCGCCCTCGCCCAGGCCCACGACGAGCGGGGAGTTGCGGCGCGCGCCGACGATCGTGCCGGGCTCGTCGGCGTGCACGGCCAGCAGCGTGAACGCGCCCTCCAGCCGGGCGCAGACCGCGCGCATCGCCGCCGCGAGGCCGGCGCCGGGGTCGGCGGCGTGCGCGCGGCCGAGCAGGTGGGCGACGACCTCGGTGTCGGTCTCGCTGCTGAACTCCGTCCCGGCCTCCAGCAGCTCGGCGCGCAGGAGCGCGAAGTTCTCGACGATGCCGTTGTGGATGACCGCGACGCGGCCGGAGGCGTCCAGGTGCGGGTGGGCGTTGGCGTCGGTCGGCCCGCCGTGGGTGGCCCAGCGGGTGTGGCCGATGGCCGTGGCCGCCGCGGGCAGCGGCTCGGCGCCGAGGACCTCCACGAGGTTGGCGAGCTTGCCGGCCTTCTTGCGGGTCTCGACCCCCTCGCCCGTCACCACGGCGATGCCCGCCGAGTCGTAGCCGCGGTACTCCAGCCGGCGCAGGCCCTCGAGGACGACCTCGGTGCCGTCAACCCCCGCGCCGACCGCAGCCGGCGTCCCCACGTACCCGACGATTCCGCACATGCCTCCGAGGGTACGGTCCCGCGCACGGGGGCAGGCCCACCTGTGGACGCGGGGGTGTCGAGGTCACCCGGTAGCCTCGCGCCGGTGAACACGGGCACACCCGCGTCCGCGGCGGCAGGCCCGGCGACCCCGGGACAGGCCCACCACGGGCAGGTCCACGGCCAGGTCCACGGGCAGGCCCCCACGGCCAACCCCTACGTCGTGCTCGACCGCGAGCACTGGAGCGCGCTGCGCGCCGCCACCCCGCTGACGCTCACCGGCGAGGACGTCGCCCGGCTGCGCGGCCTCGGCGACCGCGTCGACCTGCGCGAGGTCGAGGAGGTCTACCTGCCGCTGTCGCGGCTGCTGACCCTCTACGACCGCTCGGTGGGCTCGCTGCACGCGGCGACCTCGACGTTCCTGGGCGAGGAGGTCGAGCGCACCCCGTTCGTCATCGGCATCGCGGGCTCGGTGGCCGTCGGCAAGTCGACGACCGCCCGCGTGCTGCGCGAGCTGCTCTCGCACTGGCCGGAGACGCCGCGGGTGGAGCTGGTCACCACCGACGGCTTCCTGCTGCCCAACGCCGAGCTGGAGCGGCGCGGCATCCTGCACCGCAAGGGCTTCCCGGAGTCCTACGACCGGCGGGCGCTGCTGCGCTTCCTCTCGGCGGTGAAGTCCGGGGCCCCCGAGGTGCGCGCGCCGGTGTACTCGCACCTGGTCTACGACATCGTGGCGGGCGAGCAGACGGTGGTGCGCCGCCCCGACGTGCTCATCGTCGAGGGGCTCAACGTGCTGCAGCCGGCGCGGGTGCGCGCCGACGGCACCCAGGGGGTGGCCGTCAGCGACTACTTCGACTTCTCCCTCTACGTCGACGCGCGCACCGAGGACGTCCGCTCCTGGTACGTCTCGCGCTTCCTGGAGCTGCGCCGCACGGCCTTCTCCAAGCCCGAGTCGTACTTCCACCGCTACGCCACGCTCACCGACACCCAGGCCGTCGCCCGCGCCGAGCGGATCTGGGCCGACATCAACGAGCCGAACCTGCTGGAGAACGTGCGGCCGACGCGCGGTCGCGCCACCTGCGTGCTGCAGAAGGGCCCCGACCACTCCGTGCGCCAGGTGCGCCTGCGGAAGGTGTGAGCCCCACCACCAGCCCCGCCACGACGAGCGCGAGCCCGGCCCAGCCCGCCGCCCCCGGGGCCGGGGCGCCCAGCAGCACCCCGCCCACCGCCGCCGCCGGCGGGGCGACCCCGGTCAGCAGCCCCGCCCGGCCCGCGCCGAGGCGGCGCACGCAGGAGTACCAGAGCACGAACGCCACCGCGGTCACGGCCACCGCCAGGTAGGCGACCGCGAGCAGGTCGGCGGGCCTCAGGCGCACCGCGGCGGGCCCCGGCCCCAGCAGCGCGGCCGCGGCGAAGCCCGCCGCGGCCATCCACGTGGTGTGCACCGACACCCCGAACGCCCCGTGACGGGCCAGCACCGGCACCGCGAGCAGGGTGAAGCCCACCTCCCCGGCCAGCACGAGCAGCGCCCAGCCCAGGCCCTCGGCGTCGCTGCGGCCCGCGCCGTGCAGCAGCACCGCACCCGCGCCGACCAGCAGCGCCGCCGCGAGCGCGCGGGGCGCGGGCCGGCGGCGCCCCGCGAGCACCAGGACCAGCGGCACGCTGGCCACGGCCACCCCGAACACGGCCGGCTCGGCGTGCTCGGCACCGCGCACCAGCGCCACGTTGAACAGCAGCAGCCCGCTGCCGGCCACCCCCGCCAGCCACGCCCACTCCGCACCGCGCGGGCGGCGCACCGGCTGCCGGCCCGCCCGCGCCGCCACCAGCAGCAGCGCGCACGCCAGTGCGTAGCGCAGCGCCTGCGGCGCGGCCAGCGGCGCGTGCGCGAGCTGCCCGGAGACCGCCGTGCTGCCGCCGACGGCCGTCATCGCCAGCACCCCGGCCAGCACCGCCCAGCGGGTCGTGCGCGGGGTCGTGCGCGGGGTCACCCCCTGGTCCGTCCTGTCCACGGCTGCCATGCTGCGCGGCGGGTGGTCCGCCGAACAGGACCGATCCGCGACGGCCGTGCGGGACCAATCGGCGTCCGGGACCGATCGACGAGGGGAGCACCGGTGGACGGCCCGCCGCGCGGCACCGACTTCCTGCAGCTCGACGCGACCGGGGTGCCGCGGCGCACGCTCGGCGGCTGGCTCACGGGCCGGCTGCGCGCGGCCGTGCTCGACGGCACGCTCGCACCCGGTGACGCGCTGCCGGCGGCGCGCACCCTCGCCGGCGACCTCGGCGTCTCCCGCGGCGTCGTGGTGGGGGCCTACCAGCGCCTCGCGGAGGAGGGGCTGCTGCTGGCCCGCGTGGGCTCCGGGACCCGGGTCGCCGCCGCGCACCGCCCACCGGGTCCCGGCGCACCGGGACCCGCACCGGAGCCCGCACCGGCCGGTGCGCCGTTCCCGGTGGGCTCGCGGCCCCGGCGCGCCGTCGAGCTGGACCTGTGGCCGGGGCTGCCGGACCTGTCCGCCTTCCCCCGCGCCGCGTGGCTGCGCGCCGAGCGCCGCGCCCTGGCCACCGCGGCCGCCGCCGACCTGGGCTACGGCGACCCGCGCGGCCACCCCCGCCTGCGCGCCGAGCTCGCGGGCTGGCTGGCCCGCACCCGGGGCGTGCGGGTGCACCCCGACGCGCTGCTGGTCACCTCCGGCGTGGCGCAGGCCCTCGCCCTGCTGGCGCAGGTGCTGCGCGCCCGCGGGCACGCGGCGGTCGCCGTCGAGGACCCCGGCTCGGCCGGGGCGCGCGGCCAGCTCGCGCACTGGGGGCTGGCGCCGGTCGGCGTCGGCGTCGACGCCGACGGCCTGGACGTCGCCCAGCTGCGCGCGGCGGCGGCCGACGTGGCCGTGGTGACACCGGCGCACCAGTTCCCGACCGGGGTGGTGCTCTCCCCCGCCCGCCGGCGCGAGCTGCTGGCGTGGGCCGCCGACGGGCCGGACAGGCTGGTCGTCGAGGACGACTACGACGCCGAGCACCGCTACGACCGCGCCCCCGTGCCCGCGCTGCAGGCCTCCGCTCCCGAGCGCGTCGCCCACACCGGCAGCACCTCCAAGACGCTCGCGCCGGGGTTGCGGCTGGGCTGGCTGGCCGCTCCGGCGCACCTGCGCGCCGACCTGCTCGCGGCCCGGCACGCCGGTGACATCGCCGGGCCGGTCCTGCCGCAGCTGGCCCTGGCCGACCTGCTGGCCACCGGGCAGCTGCAGGCGCACCTGCGGCGGGTGCGCCTGCGCCAGCGGGCCCGCCGCGACGCCCTGCTCGCGGGGCTGCGCGAGCACGTGCCCGGGGCGCGGGTGCAGGGGGTGCCGGCCGGGCTGCACCTGCTGCTCGCGCTGCCGGCCGGCGCCGAGGACGCCGAGGTGGCCGACGCCCTGCTGCGGCGCGGGGTGGCGGTCGCGCCGCTGGGCCTGCACCGGCTGCGGCCGGGCCCGCCCGGGCTGGTCCTCGGCTACGCCGCCACCGGCCCGGACCGGTTGCGGGAGGCCGCGCGCCGCATCGGCGAGGTGCTGCGCGGGTGAGCGGGTGAGCTGCGGCCCGGGTGGCCCGGGTGGCCCGGTGCGCCTCAGCGCGCCAGGGCTGCGCGCACGTCGGCGACGTCCGCCTCCAGCTCCTCGACCGTCTCGTCCCAGCGGAAGCCCAGCGCCTCGTTGACGGCGATCATCGGGGCGTTGGAGACGGCGTTCCAGGTCGTCACCCGGCGGGCCTGCGGCGCGTCGGCGACCGCGGCGCGCAGGCACGCCACCTTCAGCAGCGTGCCCAGCCGGTGACCGCGGTGCTCGCGCACCACGAGGGTGTCCCACTGCAGCAGCCGCTCCGGTTCGTGCGCGGACTGCACGAGCATCGTGTAGCCCACCAGCTCCCCGGACGGGGCGGCGGCGACCGCGAGCCACTGCCGGCGCCCCTGGGCGGCGCGGGCCGCCTCGTTCTCGCGCACGCGGGCGGCGTCCCACGCCTCCGGCTCGACCCGCAGGTCCCCCGACGGCGCGTCGGTGCTCATCCGCGCCGCCAGGGCCGCCACCGCGTCGAGGTCCTGCTCGGGCACGGGCCCGGCCCAGGCGCGCAGCCGGTAGCCCTCGGCGTGCGGGCGGGCGCCGGCCTCCAGCGCCTCCAGGCGCCCGGCGGGCACGGGCAGCTGCAGCTGCCGGCGGGCCTCGGAGCGACCCCGCTCGAAGCCCCACCGCCGGGCCGCCAGCAACCCCGGCCAGCGCGCCGGGTCGGCCTGCACCGGGTGCTCCACGGCGGTGCGCACGCTCGTGCGGCCCGCGGCGGCGGCCACGTCGAGCGCTGCGCCCAGCAGCCGGGTGCCCACGCCGCGGCGGCGGTGCTCGGGGCCCACGGCCAGCTCGACCGCGGCGACGTGGAGGTTGTCCAGCAGCGTCAGGCGCACCTCGGCGGCGCCGACGGCCCGGCCGTCCCGGTGGGCCAGCAGCCAGTGGACGCGCTCCTCGGCGCTGCCGCGCTCCAGCTCGGCGCGCAGCTCCGCGCGCTGCCAGCACGCCGGGTCGGGGCGACCGGCCGACTGCCCGGCCACGAGCTCGTCGTACCAGGCGTCGAAGTGCCGCGCGGCCCACCCGGAGCGGTCCGCGGCGTCGCTGCTCGTGGAGGTGACCACCACGGGGGCCGGCGCTGCGGAGGCGGGTGCCGCGGGGACGGGCGGCGTGGGGACGGACGGCGTGGGGCGCACCCGGTCAGTGAGCCAGGGACCCGGTGGCCCGCGCCACCGGGTTTCGGCTCAGGCCGGGGTCAGCCGCTCGCGCACGACGCCGGCCAGCCGGTCGGCGACCTGCTGGGCGTGCTCGGTGTGCGCGGCCTCCACCATCACCCGCACCAGGGGTTCGGTGCCGCTGGGGCGCAGCAGGACCCGCCCCGTCTCGCCGAGCTCGGCCTCGGCGGCGGCGACCGCGGCCAGCAGCTCGTCGTCGCTGCCGGCGCGGGACTTCTCCACCCCGCGGACGTTGACGAGGACCTGCGGCAGGCGCTGCACGACACCGGCCAGCTCGGCCAGCGAGCGGCCGGTCTCCCTCATGCGGGCCAGCAGCTGCACGGCGGTCAGCACCCCGTCGCCGGTGGTGGCGTGGGCGGGCAGCACGACGTGGCCGCTCTGCTCGCCGCCGATGCTCCAGCCGCCGGAGTTCAGCGCCTCCAGCACGTAGCGGTCGCCGACGCCGGTCTCCACCACGTGCACGCCCTCGTGCTGCATGGCCAGCCGCAGCCCGAGGTTGCTCATGACGGTGGCCACCAGGGTGTCCTCGGCCAGCTGCCCGCGGTCGCGCAGCGCGAGGGCGAGCACGGCCATGATCTGGTCGCCGTCGACGGTGCGGCCCTCGGCGTCCACGGCCAGGCAGCGGTCGGCGTCGCCGTCGTGGGCGATGCCGACGTCCGCGCCGTGGGCGAGCACCGCGGCCGTCAGCGGCTCCAGGTGGGTGGACCCGCAGCCGTCGTTGATGTTCAGCCCGTCGGGTGCGGCGAACATCGTCGTCACCCGCGCGCCCGCCTCGGCGAGCACCCGCGGTGCGATCGCGCTCGCGGCGCCGTTGGCGCAGTCCACGACGACGTGCAGGCCGGCCAGGGAACCCGGGCCGGCGGGCAGCGTGGACAGCAGGTGGTCGACGTAGGTGTCGGCGGCGTCCTGCTCGACGTCCGGACCGGCGTGGACGCGGCCGACGCCCGCGCCGGTGGGCCGCCGGCCCGAACCCTCGCGGTAGGCGCCCTCGATGGCGTCCTCGACGTCGTCGGGCAGCTTCGTGCCGCCGCGGGCGAAGATCTTCAGCCCGTTGTCGGGCATGGGGTTGTGCGAGGCGGACAGCACGACGCCGAAGTCCGCGCCGCTGGTGCGCACCAGGTGGGCCAGCGCCGGGGTCGGCACGACGCCGATGTCCAGGACGTCCACGCCCGCGCTGGCCAGGCCGGCGACGACGGCGGCGGACAGGAACTCCCCCGAGGCGCGCGGGTCGCGCGCCACGAGCGCGCGCGGGTGGGCGCTGCCGCCCTCGTCGACGAGCACGGTGGCGGCCGCGACGGCCAGACCCAGCGCCATGTCGGCGGTGAGGTCGACGTTCGCCAGCCCCCGCACGCCGTCGGTCCCGAACAGCCGTCCCACGTCCGCGTCCCCTCACCCACTCGGCCGATGCGGCCCTGACACCACGAACGGCCCCGGGAAGGCGTTCCCCGGGGCCGTCGTGGACGGTACCTCGCTGGTGCGAGGGTCGATCAGCGCTTGCTGAACTGCGGCGCCTTGCGCGCCTTCTTCAGACCGGCCTTCTTGCGCTCGGTGGCGCGCGGGTCGCGGGTCAGGAACCCGGCCTTCTTCAGCGCCGGGCGGTTGGCCTCGAGGTCGATGCCGTTGAGCGCGCGGGCGACGCCCAGGCGCAGCGCACCGGCCTGGCCGGAGGAGCCGCCGCCGTGGATGCGGGCGATGACGTCGAAGGAGCCCTCGAGCGCGGTGACGCGGAACGGCTCGTTGACGAGCTGCTGGTGCACCTTGTTCGGGAAGTAGCTCTCCAGGTCGCGGCCGTTGATCGTCCAGCGGCCGGAGCCGGGGACGATGCGGACGCGGGCGATGGCCTCCTTGCGGCGGCCGGTGGCCCCGCCCGGGGCGATGATGCTCGACCCGCCGGTCTGCGGCTCGGCAGACTCGGAGGTGTAGGTGCCGGTGAACTCGTCGGACTCGGTGATGTCGTCGACGGTCTCGGTCGTGTACTCAGCCACGGTTCTCCTCGCTCAGTTCGCGGTGTGCGTGCCGCGGCTCACTGCGCGACCTGGGTGATCGTGTAGGGCACGGGCTGCTGCGCCGCGTGGGGGTGCTCCGGGCCGGCGTAGACCTTGAGCTTGCTCAGGACCTGGCGGCCCAGGGCGTTCTTGGGGATCATGCCGCGGATCGCCTTCTCCACGGCCTTCTCCGGGTTCTTCTCCAGCAGGTCCACGTAGCTGGTGGCCTTCAGGCCGCCCGGGTAGCCGGAGTGCCGGTAGGCGATCTTCTGGTCGCGCTTGGAGCCCGTGAGGGCCACCTTGGCGGCGTTGACGATGATGACGTAGTCACCGCCGTCGACGTGCGGGGCGAAGGTCGGCTTGTGCTTGCCGCGGAGCAGGGTCGCCGTCTGCGACGCCAGCCGGCCCAGCACGACGTCCTCCGCGTCGATGACGAGCCAGCGGCGGTCGATGTCGCCGGGCTTCGGGGTGAACGTGCGCACGGGGGTTGCCCATCTCCTCGAGACGATTTGCGGAACTGGGCCCGCGCTCGGGTCCTCCGGCGCCGGGAGATCCCGGAACGCTGTCGGCAGGCACTGCGTGGGCACAACGAACCACGACGTTACCGGCCGTTCGCCGCAACGGTCAAAACGGCTCCTCCCGGGCCCCACCGGGGAGCCCGCCGGGAGGTCGCCGTGGAGCCCGCCGGGAGCCCGCCGTGGAGCCCGTCAGCGCGCCCGGACCACGCGCGCCGCGTCCCAGACCGGCTCCGGGGACTCCACGACGCGCCCGTCCTCGCCGAAGACGAGGAAGCGGTCGAAGCCGCGGGCGAACCACCGGTCGTGGGTGACGGCGACGACGGTGCCCTCGTAGGCCTCCAGCGCCTGCTCCAGGGCCTCGGCGGAGTGCAGGTCGAGGTTGTCGGTGGGCTCGTCCAGCAGCAGCAGCGTGGCGCCGGACAGCTCCAGCAGCAGGATCTGCAGGCGCGCCTGCTGCCCGCCGGACAGGTGCTCGAAGCGCTGCTCGGCGGCCGCGGCCAACCCGTAGCGGTCCAGGGCCCGCGAGGCGCTCTCGCGGTCCATCCCGGCCCGGTGCGCGGTGCCGCGGTGCAGCACGTCCAGCAGCGTGCGCCCCACGAGCGCGGGCTGCTCGTGGGTCTGGGCGAACCAGCCCGGGCGCACCCGCGCCCCCAGCCGGGCGCTGCCGGTGTGCGCCACGGGCGCGGGCACGTGCTCGTCGACGGGCCGGTGCTCGGCGTCGGGGTCGGAGCCGCCGGCGGCCAGCAGCCGCAGGAAGTGCGACTTGCCGGAGCCGTTGGAGCCCAGCACGGCCACCCGGTCGCCCATCCACAGCTCGGCGTCGAAGGGCCGCATCAGCCCGGTCAGCTCCAGCCGCTCGCACACGAGCACCCGCTTGCCGGTCCGCCCGCCCCGCAGGCGCATCCGCACGTCCTGCGCGGCCGGCGGGGCCTGCGGCGGGCCGGCCGCCTCGAACTTCGCCAGCCGCGTCTGCGCCGCCGCGTAGCGCGAGGACATGCCGTCGTTGAACTTCGCCTTCTCCCGCAGCGTCACCACGAGCGTGCGCAGCTTCACCCGCTCCTCGTCCCAGCGCCGGCGCAGCTCCTCCAGCCGCTCGGCGCGCGCGGTGCGGGCGGCGCCGTAGGTGGCGAAGGAGCCGCCGTGCGTCCACGAGACCGCGCCCAGCGCGCCGGGTTCGAGGGTGACGATGCGGTCGGCGGCGGCGGCCAGCAGCTCGCGGTCGTGGCTGACGAGCAGGACCGACTTCGCGGTCGTCCGCAGCTGCTCCTCCAGCCAGCGCTTGCCGGGCACGTCGAGGTAGTTGTCGGGCTCGTCGAGCAGCAGCACGCCCTCCGGGCCGCGCAGCAGCGCCTCGAGCACCAGCCGCTTCTGCTCGCCGCCCGACAGCGTGCGCACCAGCCGGTTGCGGCAGGCCTCGAAGGGGACGCCCAGGGCCGCGTGCGTGCACTCGTCCCAGACGACCTCCTGCTCGTAGCCGCCGGCGTCGCCGAAGTCGGCCAGGGCCTGCGCGTAGCGCAGCTGCGAGCGCTCGGTGTCCTGCTCGAACATCGCCGTCTCGGCGGCGTCGAGGGCGGCGAAGGCCGCCCGCAGCGGCGCGGGGGCGACCGCGGCGAGCAGCTCGGCCACCGAGGTGTCGTCGCGCACCGAGCCCACGAACTGGCGCATCACCCCCAGCCCGCCGCTGCGCGCGATCGAGCCCTCCTGCACCGGCTCGTCGCCGGCGATCAGCCGCAGCAGCGTCGTCTTGCCGGTGCCGTTGGGGCCCACCAGGGCCGTCGTGGTGCCGTCGGCGACGCGGAAGGTCACCTCGCTGAGCAGGGGGCGCCCGTCGGGCAGCTCGTGGCTGACGCCCTGGACGTCGACGTGCCCGCTGCTGCGCCCGCTCGGTGTGCTCACGAGCGGTCAGTGTGCCCGGCGGCGCTCAGTCGGCGCGCGTGGTTTCCGCGCGGGCGGTGTGCGCCAGCACCAGCGAGCAGCTGGTGGTGTCCGCGTCGGCCCACTCCCCCTCCACCCGCACCACCGCGATGCCCGCCGTGCGCAGCTGGACGACCTCGCCGGTCAGCGCCTCCACGAGGGCGCTGGCGCCGGGGTTGTGCGCCACCAGCGCGACGGTCGCCTCGGGGCGGTCGGTGTCCAGGCCGCGCACGATGCGCAGCAGGTCGCCGAGGGTGGCCTCGTAGAGGCGCTCCTCGTCCACGACGACCGGCTGCAGGCCCCAGCCGTCGAGCAGGCGGGCGGTGGTCTCCTCGGTGCGCCGGGCGGGCGAGGTCAGCAGCAGGTCGCAGCCGCCGACGTTCTCGGCCAGCCAGCGGCCGGCCTCGACGGCGTCGGCCCGGCCGCGGTCGGCGAGGGGGCGGGCGATGTCCTGCAGACCGAGCGGGGAGTCCGCCTTGGCGTGGCGGACGACGACGAGCGTGGGCACGGCACCAGCGTGCCGGATGGCCGCCGGGTCCCGGCGCCCGCCCCCGCCGGGGCGGCACCGCTCACGGCAGGGTGCGCACGGCGCGCGCCTGCCGCGCGCGCGCCTCCAGGTCGGCGTCGGCGGGGTAGGCGACCTCCTCGAGGGTCAGCCCGTGGGCGCCCACGACGACCACCCCCGGGTCGCGCACGGCCGCCTGCGCGACGGCGTGCGGCCACGGCGGCGGGCGGCGGCCGACGCCGACCGCCAGGGCCGCGCCGACGAGGGCGCGCACCATCGAGTGGCAGAAGGCGTCGGCCTGCACGTCGGCGACCAGCAGGCCCGCGTCGGGGCCCTGCTCCTCGCGCCGCCAGGAGTAGGCCAGCAGCGTGCGCACCGTCGTGGCGCCCTCGCGGGGCTTGCAGAAGGCCGCGAAGTCGCGCAGGCCCACCAGGCTCGCCGCGGCCAGGTCCATGGCGGCCGCGTCGAGCGGGCGGCGGTGGTGCAGCACGTCGAAGCGGCGCAGCGGGGGCACGCCGGCGGGGTCGTCGCAGACCCGGTAGGCGTAGCGGCGGCGCAGCGCGCCGAAGCGGGCGTCGAAGCCGGCGGGGGCCACCCGGGCGCCGTGCACCCGCACGTCGGGCGGCAGGACGCCCGCCAGGCGGCGCACCAGGGCCAGCGGCGGGGGCGCGTCGGAGCGGCCGGGCAGCGCCGCCCACGCGGCGCGCGGGAGGTCCACGTGGGCGACCTGGCCGCGGGCGTGCACGCCCGCGTCGGTGCGCCCGGCCACCGTCAGGCGCGGTGCCGGCCGCAGGCGCAGCACCCGGGCCAGCGCGGCCTGCAGCTCGCCCTGCACGGTGCGCAGGCCGGGCTGCTCGGCCCAGCCGGCGAAGTGCGTGCCGTCGTAGCCGAGGTCCAGGCGCACGCGGACGAGCCCGCCCTCCCCGGTGGGGAGGACGGGCTCGTCAGCGGGAGGGCAGGCGCTCAGGCCTTGTCCTTCGTCTCGTCCGAGGGGTCGGCCTCGGCCGCGTCGAGCTCGACGCCCTCGTCGGGGAGGGTGTCGGGCTGCTCGACGCCGCCCGGCTCGACGCCGCCGGCCTGCTCGTCGGCCGTGGCCGCGGGGGCCTCGGCACCGGTGACGACCTCGTCGGCGGCCGGAGCGCTCGCCGCGGCGGCGCGCTCGGCCTCGCGGACGACGCCCTGCTTGGCGCTGACCGGCTCCATCACGAGCTGGATGACCGCCATGGGGGCGTTGTCGCCCTTGCGCGGGCCGATCTTCACGATGCGGGTGTAGCCGCCGTTGCGCTCGGCCATGGCCGGGGCGATCTCGGTGAAGAGGAAGTGCACGACGGACTTGTCGCGCACGGTCTTCATCACCTGGCGGCGGGAGGCCAGGTCACCCTTCTTGGCGAAGGAGATCAGCTTCTCCGCGTACGGGCGCAGGCGCTTGGCCTTGGCCTCGGTCGTGGTGATGCTGCGGTGCTCGAAGAGCGCAGTCGCCAGGTTGGCGAGGATGAGCTTCTCGTGGGCCGGCCCGCCGCCGAGCCGCGGACCCTTGGTGGGGGTGGGCATGCTGTGTTGTCTCCTCGGTGTGACCCCTCACCCGCGGGCGGGCGAGGGGCTGCGGACGGTCAGAGCTGCTCGTCCTCGGCGAACGACGCGTCGTCGTCCTCGAAGTCGTTGACGACAGCGCTCGGGTCGAACCCGGGCGGGGAGTCCTTCAGGTGCAGGCCCATGCCGACCAGCTTGGCCTTGACCTCGTCGATGGACTTCTGCCCGAAGTTGCGGATGTCGAGCAGGTCGGCCTCGCTGCGCGAGACCAGTTCGCCGACGCTGTGGATGCCCTCGCGCTTGAGGCAGTTGTAGGAGCGGACCGTCAGGTCCAGCGCCTCGATCTCGAGCGCGAGGTCGGCCGCGAGCGCGGCGTCGGTGGGCGAGGGGCCCATGTCGATGCCCTCGGCCTCGACGTTGAGCTCGCGGGCCAGGCCGAACAGCTCGACGAGCGTCTTGCCGGCGGAGGCGACCGCGTCGCGCGGGGTGATGGCGTGCTTGGTCTCGACGTCGACGACGAGGCGGTCGAAGTCCGTCCGCTGCTCGACGCGGGTGGCCTCGACCTTGTACGTCACCTTCAGGACCGGCGAGTAGATGGAGTCGACCGGGATGCGGCCGATCTCCTGCTCACCGCTCTTGTTCTGCGCCGCCGAGACGTAGCCGCGGCCGCGCTCGACCGTGAGCTCCAGCTCGAGCTTGCCCTTGCCGTTGAGCGTGGCGATGTGCAGGTCCGGGTTGTGGACCTCGACGCCGGCGGGCGGGGCGATGTCGGCCGCGGTGACCGCGCCGGGGCCCTGCTTGCGCAGGTACATCACGACCGGCTCGTCGTGCTCGGAGGAGACGACGAGGTTCTTGACGTTGAGGACGATCTCGGTGACGTCCTCCTTCACCCCCGGCACGGACGTGAACTCGTGGAGCACGCCGTCGATGCGCAGGCTCGTCACCGCGGCGCCCGGGATGGACGACAGCAGCGTGCGGCGCAGCGAGTTGCCGAGGGTGTACCCGAAGCCGGGCTCGAGGGGTTCGATGACGAAGCGCGAGCGGTACTCGTCGACGACGTCCTCGGTGAGGGTGGGGCGCTGTGCGATCAGCACGGAGGTTCCTTCCCGCGGGCGTCCGCCATATGACGCCCCGCACGCCCGTCAGCATCTGTCCACCGACGGGGTCTGGCTCGATCGAAGAAGTGGTTCCGATCAGGTGCGTCCCGGGGGGGGGCCCCCCGGCGGCGCCCCACCCCCCCCCCGGGGGCGGCGCCCCCCCCCCCCGCGCCGCTACCGTCCACCAGGTGGACGGGACGAGGGCCGTGGCCGGCCGCCTGCTGCGCGCGCCGGTCGCGCGCCG
>NZ_JBJLSF010000097.1:0-17952 GCF_050871885.1 Kineococcus aridisoli
GAGCCGGCTCGCACGATGCGGCTGCTCACGGGACCTCCCGGGTGCTCACGACGGTTCCCGCACGGCCGGCGGCAGGGCCACGACGGCTGTGGTGCCCCGCCCCTCGACGGAGTCGAGGTCGACGCGGCCGCCGTGCAGGCGCACGAGGTCGCGGGCGATGGTCAGGCCCAGGCCGGTGCCGGGCACGGCCAGGACGGTGGCGTTGGAGCCGCGCGCGAAGCGCCCGAAGACGACGGGCACCTCCCCCGCGGGGATGCCCATGCCGTTGTCCTGCACGACGATGCGGACCTCCTGCGGGTGGCGCTCGACGCGCAGGCGCACCAGCGAGCCGAGCGGGGAGAACTTCACGGCGTTGTCGACGACGGCCAGCAGGGCGCGGTGCAGGTGCTCGGCGTCGCCGCGCACCCGCACCCCGGCCAGGTCGTCGGCGGGGGTGGTGCAGCGCACGCTGCCCCCGGTGCTGGGCCCGGCGCCGACGGCGGCCAGCACCCCGGTGACGAGGTCGGCGACGGCGGTGCTGCCGCGCTCCTGCTGGGCCGGGGCGGCCTCCACGCGCGCCAGCAGCAGCAGGTCCTCGATGAGGGCGCGCAGGCGCTCGGTGTTGCGCTCGACGATGCCGAGGACGGCGGCCACGTCGGCGGGGACCTCGCCGACGGCGCCGTCGCGCAGCAGGTCCAGGTAGCCGGAGATGCTCGTCAGCGGGGTGCGCAGCTCGTGGGAGACGGTGGCCAGCAGGTCCGACTTCACCGACTCCACGTCGCGCAGCTCGGCCAGCAGGCGCTCCTGGGCGCGGTACAGGCCGGCCAGCACGAGGGCGCGGGCGAGGTCGACGGCCACCGAGCGGGTCAGCTCGACCTCCTCGGCGCCGAAGTCGCGCGGGCCGGCGCAGCAGACCACGGTGAGCAGCCCGTGCGGGGTGTCGCCGCCGCCGATGGGCACCAGCAGCAGCGCGCGGGCGTCGCTGGCGCGCAGGAAGGCGTCGGCGGCCGCCGAGCGCCCGGTGAGCGCACGGGTGTCGGGGACGGCGTGCACGCCGCCGCCGGTGTGCAGCTCGTGCAGCCAGCTGCGGGCGTCGTCCACGACGCTCAGCTCGTCGAGGCCGGGGTGGTCGGCCAGCGGCAGCAGCGGGGAGCGGGCCCAGCCGCGGGTGATTGCCCCCAGCGGGCCGCTGCCGCCCTCCTGCAGCATCCGCACCCACACCCGGTCCACGCCGAGCTGGGCGCCGAGGCGCTCGACGGCGACCTGGACGGCGTCCTCGGCCACGAGCTGGTCGCGCACCTCGCGGCCGATGTCGCCGGCCAGCCGCTGCAGGGCGGCGGCGCGCTCGGCGGCCTGCAGCAGCCGCCGGTTCTCCTCGGCGAGGTCGTTGACGGCGCGGGCGACGGTGCGGACCTCGCTGGGGCCGTGGGCGGGGTCGGCGGCCGCGCGGCGGTCGCCGCGGCCGTGGGCGTCGAGGACGTCGACGAGGCGCTGCAGGGGGTCGACGAGGGCGCGGCGGGTGCGCGCCCCGGTGCGCACGACGAGGGCGAGCGCGACCAGCAGGGTGAGGGCGGTCCCGGTCAGCGCGGCGCTGCGGGCGCGGTCCTGCTCGGCCGCGGCGTCGTGGCGCTGGCGGCGCACGAGGGCGTCCAGGCGGGTGTTGGCGTCGCGCAGCTCGTCCAGGGCGGCCGTGGCGTCGGCGGACGCCCCTGCGCCGGGTCCGGCGGCGGTCAGCGCCGTCCAGCGCTCCAGCAGCCGGGTCTGCTCGGCGAGCAGGCTGCGCTGCAACGGGTCGCTCACCAGCGCGAGGGTGCTCTCGCGGTGGGCGGGCAGCGCGGCGACGGCCTCGCGGTGGTCCTCCAGCAGCTCGGGCGAGCCGGTGGCGCGGTGGGCGCGCAGGGCGGTGTCGGCGTCGGCGACGTCCGTGCGCAGCGCGGCGTTGGCCGCCTCCAGCTGCTGCAGGCGGGTCTCGCGGTCGCTGGAGCGGCCGGTGACGACCAGGCCCGCGGCGCCGACGGCCCCGACGAGCAGCAGCAGGGCGAGCACGACGCCGAGGGCGCGGGTGAGGCGGACGCCGACGGAGGTGCCCGCGGGGGCGCGCCCCCCGGCGCCGTGCCGGGTGCCGTCGCCGGCGCGGCGACGCCGCGGCGCAGCCCCTGCTGCCTCACCCGATCGGCCCACCCCCCTGGGATCGGCGCCTGCGGCCACGACCTTGACGCCTGCGCCCCGCGGGAGCGTCCCCACCGTCAGGCGGGGACGGTGTGCGCTTCGCCGAAGGCCGTCAGCGAGCCCCGGGTGCGCAGGCTCATGACGAAGGCGAGGACCTTGGCCACGGCCGCGTACAGGTCGGCGGGGATCTCCTGGCCGACCTTGACGCTCTTGTACATCGTGCGGGCCAGCTCGACGTCCTTGACCAGCGGGACGTCGTGCTCCTTGGCCTTCTCGCGGATCTTGCTGGCGATGGCGCCGGCGCCCTTGGCCACGACCTTGGGCGCACCCGTGCCGGGTTCGTAGCGCAGCGCGATCGCGATGTGGGTCGGGTTGACGAGGACGACGTCGGCGCTGGCGACGTCGGCCATCATCCGGTTGCGGGACATGGCCATCTGCTTGGAGCGGATGGCGCCCTTGAGCAGCGGGTCGCCCTCGGAGTTCTTGTGCTCCTGCTTGATGTCCTGCTTGCTCATCCGCAGCTTCTTCATGATGCGCCGCCGGCTCATGGCGTAGTCGGCGGCCGCGATGACCAGGCCCACGACGACGGTGATGACCAGCATCGTCACCACGGTGCCCTTGGTGAGGGCGAGCACGGAGGAGACGGGCATCAGGCCGGAGCCGATGAGCTGCGGGGCGAGGTTCTTGGCCGCGAACCACATGACGGTGCCGATGAGGACCGTCTTCAGCAGCGACTTCGCGCCCTCCCACAGCGCCTGCGGACCCCAGTGCTGCTTGAGGCCGTTGACGGGGTTGAGGTTGCTGAACTTCGGCGTGAGCTTCTTGGTGGCCGGGCGCAGCGTGCCCTGCACGCCCCCGGCGACGACCACGGCCAGGACGGTGGTGACGGCCAGGGGCCCCAGGACGCCGGGGACGCCGGCGAAGGCGGAGCCCAGCGCGGTGAGCGCGCGGGCGGGCTCGGGGTCGGCGGCGACGGTGGCCAGCTGCGCGAGGGTGCGCCGGCACAGCTCCTGACCGCGCTCGATGGTGCCGGGGATGAGCAGCGCGCCGGCGCCGGTGGACAGCCACGCGGCGACGTCGCGGGACTGGGGGATGTTGCCCTCGTCGCGCGCCTCCTTGAGGCGCTTGGCGGTGGGCTTCTCGGTCTTCTCCCCGCTCACCCCCCACCTCCCGCGAGCGGTGCGGCCAGCGGGGTGACCATGCGCACGACGGTCTCGCGGACGGTGCCGGCCATGTCGTCGACGACGCCGGGCAGCAGCGAGAAGGTGAAGCCGCCGAGGGTGAGGGCGATGAGGATCTTCAGCGGGAAGCTCATCGCGAAGACGTTGAGGGCCGGGGCGACGCGCGAGAGCAGCCCGAGGCCGAGGTCGGTGATGAAGAGCACGGCGATGAGCGGGGCGGCGATCTGCAGCGCGGAGAGCACCAGCTGGCCGACGCCCTCGGTGAACACGCGCGCCACGGTGCCGGGGTCGACGCCCGCGTCCAGCGGCAGGACGTCGTAGCTGCGCAGGAAGCCCTGCAGGACGAGCAGGTGCCCGCCGCTGACCACGAGCAGCGCGGTGGTCGTCCAGGTGTAGAGCTTGCCGAAGACCGCCGTCTGCGACTGCATGAGCGGGTCGTAGGCGCTGGCGAGCTGGAAGCCGCCGAAGAGGTCGAGCATGTCGCCGGCGGCCTGCACGGCGGCGAAGACGAGGGCGACGAAGGCACCCATGACCACGCCGACGAGGGCCTGCTGGACGACGGCGGTGACCAGGGCGGCCGGTTCGGCGGCCGGGGCGCTCTCGCGCAGGCGGCCGGCCACCGGCAGGGCGATCGCCACCGACAGCATGGCCTTGACGCGCCCGTTGACGGCGCGGTTGGCGAACGGCGGGGCGAGCAGGAGGAAGGCCGCGGCGCGCACGGAGGCCAGCAGCAGCGCCAGCAGCAGGTCCAGCGGGACGGTGGGCAGACCCTCCACGCCGCTCAGCCGCCGGAGCTGAGGAAGGACGGGATCTGGTCGTACAGCGCCGTGGTGAAGGAGGTCGCCTCGTGCAGCATCCACTTGCCGCACATCACGATCGCGATGCCCACGGCGACGGCCTTGGGCACGAAGGCGATGGTCTGCTCCTGCAGCTGGGTCACCGACTGGAACAGCGAGATGCCGAAGCCGACCGCCAGGGCGGTGAGGAGCAGGGGGGCGCTGAGCTTGGCGGCGAGGACGAGAGCGGTCATCCCGATGTGGATGACGGTCACGTCGGTCATCGCGGTGCCTTCCGGTCGCAGGTGCGGGGTGCGCGGCGCGGGGCGCGCGCTGCAGGGTTCATCGGCCGAACGGGTGAGTTCCTTGAACGGCCCGCACGGGCGGGCGGGCGTCGCGGTGGGGCGGTGGATCCCGTTGCGGCGCAGCGGCCCAACGGCTCAGCCGGTGTAGCTGGCGACGAGCGACTTGATGATGAGGCCCCAGCCGTCCACCATCACGAACAGCAGCAGCTTGAAGGGCAGCGAGACGGTCACCGGGGGCAGCATCATCATGCCCAGGCTCATCAGCGCCCCGGAGACGACGATGTCGATCACCAGGAACGGGATGAAGATCACGAAGCCGATGATGAAGGCGCTGCGCAGCTCCG
The DNA here is from genome assembly GCF_050871885.1 of Kineococcus aridisoli. Lineage (NCBI taxonomy): Bacteria > Bacillati > Actinomycetota > Actinomycetes > Kineosporiales > Kineosporiaceae > Kineococcus > Kineococcus aridisoli. Next base: position 4,755 of record NZ_JBJLSF010000097.1, read on the forward strand.
AGAGGGCGAAGGCCGGCACCAGCGTCGTCAGCGGCGTCTCCTCGCGGGTGGCGGGCTTCTCGCGGTCGGCGGCCTTCGTCATGAGCGCGAGCTCCTCGGGCCGCGTCTGCTCGAGCATGAACTCCTTCAGCGGCTGCGAGCCGTCGGTGAAGGCGACCGTCGCGGTCTTCTCGCCCTTGAGGTAGGGCTGGACCGCGGCGTCGTTGATGGCGCCGAGGGTGGGGGCCATGATGAACATGGTCAGGAAGAGCGCGAGCCCGGCGAGGACCTGGTTGGGCGGGGTGCCCATGAGCCCCAGGGCGTTGCGGGTCAGGCCCAGCACGATGAGGATCTTGGTGAAGCAGGTCGTCAGCAGCAGCAGCGCGGGGGCGACCGACAGGACGGTCATCGCGATGATGATGGTGACCGACTGGCTGGGCTTGCCGTCGACGCCGTTGATGCCGTCGACGCCGATCGTCACCGAGCCGGCGGCCGGGGCGGCGGGGTCCACGGGGGCCACGGGGTTCGCGGGGGCGGTGGTGCCCGTGGTGAACGCGACGGGAGCCGTGAGCGGGGCGGCGGCGGGTGCGCCGGCCGGGGCCGCGACGGGGGCGCTCGCCGGGGCGGCGGTGGCCGCCGCGGCGGAGCCGAGGACCAGGCCGCCGGCGAGCGCGAGACCCGCCGCGAGGCGGCGCGCGCGCCGCGCGCGGGCGGGTGCGGGGCTGTTCGTCACCGGCGGGTCGTCCTCTCGCGCAACACGTCCACTGCCTTGGTCCAGGTGGCCGGCGAGAGCGCCGAGCCGTTGAGGCCTCCCGCGGCCGGGGAGGCGTGGCGGGCCTTGACGGCGACGGTCTCGCCGTCGCGGCGCACGTAGCGCTCCCCCGCGCCCGGCAGCGCCGGACCCGCGGCCTGGCCCGCGGTCTGGCCGGTGGTCTGGTCCCGCACGTCCACGCCGTCCACGCCGTCCACCGCGACCGTCCCGGCCGCCTCGAGCGCCCCGGAGGCCTCTGCCGTCCCGTCCGTCCCGGTGGCCTCGGCCTGCGGGAGCACCGTCGCCACGTCGGTCTCGCCGAGCAGGCTCACGCCCTGCTCGGTGACGCCCACGACGAGGGCCCGCTCCCCCACCTTCACCAGCGCCACGGAGGCCTTGGCCCCCAGGCTCTGGCGGGCGAGGACGGCGAACTCCGCCGCGCCGGCCGCGCCGACGCCCCCGCGCCGGCGCAGCCAGCGGGAGATCAGGTAGAGGAGCCCGAGCACCGCCACGAGGGAGAAGCTCGTCCGCGCGATCGCGGCGACGGCGTCCATCAGGCGCCGGCCTCCGTCCCCGGGGTGACGATCTCGGTGATGCGGATCGCGTAGTCCTCGTCGACGACGACGACCTCACCGCGGGCGATGAGCTGGCCGTTGACGAGGATGTCGGCGGGGCTGCCGGCGGCGCGGTCCAGCTCGACGACCGAGCCGGGGGTCAGCGCCAGCAGGTCCTGCACCGTCATGTGGGTGCGGCCCAGCTCGACGGTGACGTCCATCTGCACGTCGCGCAGCAGGTCCATGGTGCGGCGCGGGCCGCCGGAGCTCTGCGCGCCCGCCGCGGCGGCCGCGGTGGCCTGCGCGCTGGCGGTGGCGGTCGCGGCGGCCGCGGCGGCGGCGACCGCGTCGGCGGACAGCGTCAGGCCGATGAGGGCCAGGGTCTCCCCGCCGGCGCCGACGAGCGCCACGGCGCCGCCGTCGATGGCGCGCAGCGCGTCGGCCGGGTCGCCCTCGACGCCCGGCTCGAGGGCGCACTGGCCGAGGCTGACGACGACGGTCTCCAGCGCCGGGCGCAGCGCGTCGACCGGGTCGAGCGCGCCCTCGGGGCTCATCAGGAGGGTGTTGAGGGTCTCCTCGCCGACGATGACGGTGACGCGCCCGGAGGCGGCGCCGGAGAAGCTGGCGGAGACCGCGGTGCCCTCGTCGCCGAGGTCGGGGGCCTGGGCGACACCCACGACGTCGGTGATCGTCCCCGGCGCCGACAGCGGCAGGACGGCGAGCGCTGCCTGGGCGGCCTCGCGCAGCGTGGCCATGAGGTCGGTGTGGGTGGCGGTGCTCATCGGGAGCTCTCCTCGGGGGTCGGGACGATCAGGCAGGCGAGACGGGAACCGCGGCTGCCGGCCACGGCGGAGGCGACGCGGGCGTCGGAGGAGACGACCTCGAGGGGTTCGTCGGCCCGGTGCGGCAGGCGCAGCACGTCACCGGGGATGAGGGAGAGGATCTCGTCGGGGCGCAGCTGCGCGGCCTTGAGGCGGACCGAGACCTCGACCGGGATGTGCTCCAGGTGGTCGTCGAGGCGGTCGCGCATGAGGCGGCGGATCCGCAGCTCCTCGGGGCTGGCCACCCGCAGCTCGGCGGCGGTCAGCGCGGCCGACAGCGGGTCCAGCGGCATGGCCAGCGTGGCGGTGCCGGTGGTCTGCTCCACCTGCAGGTGGAAGGAGGCGACGATCATGACGTCGGTGGCGGCGGCGGCCTGGGCGAACTGGGGGTTCTGGTCGATGCCCGTCAGCTTCGGCTGCAGGTCGGTGACCGTGACCAGCGAGGAGGAGAGCTCCCCCAGGGTCCGCTCGACCAGACCGCGCGCCAGGACGGCCTCGATGTCGGTGAGGGTGCGCTCCGGCTGGCCCGGGGCCCCGGTGCCGCCCAGCATCCGCTCGATGCAGGAGAGCACCAGCGCGGTGTCCAGGTGCAGCACGCCCGCGCCGACGAGCGGCTCGGGGTCGAAGACGGCCATGACGGTCGGCATCGGCAGGCTCGCCGCGTACTCGTCGTAGCTGTACTGCTGGATGCCGTCCAGCTCCACCTGCACCGTGGTGCGCAGGGTCGACGACAGCAGCGTCGCCCACTGCCGGCAGAAGCCCTCGTAGGTGATCTCCAGCACGCGGGCGTGCTGGCGCGACAGCTTGGTCGGCCGTCGGAAGTCGTACGGGACGGGCACACCACGTCGTCGGGAGCGACGGGTGCCTGTCCGCTCGGCGCTGGTGGGGGTCTCGGCTGCCACGAGGAACCTATCGGCACGAACGGGCGTCACCCTTTAGCGCTGGCCCGAACGGGTGTCCCCGGGCCCCGGGCGCTCAAGGCCCCGGGCGCCCGGCCCCGACGCGCGCCCGGACGCGCGAAGGCCCCGGGCGGGGTGCCCGGGGCCTTCGCGCGCCTGCTGGTCAGCTCACTGCATGACGAACTGGGTCAGGTAGATCCCCATGACCTGCTTGGTCTCCACGCCCTCGACGTCGTGGACGTAGGCCTCGACGATCTTGTGCTGCAGCTCCTCCTTGTGGTGGGTGCGCTGCTCGGCGTTGGACAGGTCCGTCATCGTCAGGCCGCTGAACTGGCTGATCGCCAGGTCGAGGGCCTTGCTGCCGTCGACGGCGGTGGAGCCGCCGTGGCCGCCGCCCTCGCTGGCGACCTGCTGCAGGGCGATGCCGACCTTGAGGTAGTGCCCGTCGGCGAGGTTCACGCTGATCGGGTCCAGCGCGACGACCTCACCAGGCTCCAGGTGCTCCTCGGTCGTCTCGGCGGCGGCCGCCGTGTCGCCCTTGGTGAGCACGAACACGCCGGCGCCGGTGCCGCCGGCGAGCAGGACGGCCGCGGCCGCGCCGATGATGATGAGCTTCTTCGCGCCGCCGGGCTTGGCGTCGCCGCCGGTCTTCTTGTCCTTGGCCATGGTCGGGTTCCTCTTCGGTCCGCGGGTGCGTCGGGTGGTCAGTGGGTGGCCGCGTCGGCGCTGGAGGCCTCGGCGATGTGCGGCGCGGCGTCGGCCGCGATGTCGACCGGGACGGCCGTGGTCCCGGTCGTGGCCGGCACCTCGGTGGTCCCGGTGCCGGTGCTCAGCTCGGCCGGGCCGTCGGTGGGCGTGCTGGCCGCGACCTCCGGCAGCAGCGCCTTGACGGCGTCGGAGCTGGGCGAGGCGACGACGAGGTCGACGCGGCGGTTGCCGGTGAGCGCGCGCTCGTCGCCGTGGGGGTAGAGCGGGCGGCTCTCCCCGTAGCCGGTGCCCGACAGGCGGGCGGTGGCGATGCCGTGGCCGATGAACCGCGTGACCACCGTGAACGCGCGGGCACCGGAGAGGTCCCAGTTGTCGCGGTAGCGGGAGTTGCCGTTCAGCGGCAGCGAGTTGGTGTGGCCCTGCACCGCGATGTCGTTGGGCAGCGCGGCGAGGATGGGCGCGATGGCGTCCAGGACGTCCAGGCCGGTCTGCTCGACGTCGGCGGAGCCGTTGGCGAAGAAGACGTTGTCGGCCACCAGGCCGACGACGAGGCCGTCGGAGGTGATCCGGTAGGTCACCTGGTCCTGGTCGTCCTTGGCGGTCAGCGCCTGCGCGATCTGCTTCTCCAGCTCGCGGTAGGCGGCGACCTCGGCCTTGGCGGCCTGCAGGTCCGCCGCGGACTGGTCCTTGGCGGCGGTGTCGAGCACCTTCTGCGCCTGCTCGGGCTGCAGGGGCTCCCCGCCGTCCAGCGGGGAGATGTCGACCGCTTCGTCACCGTTGTCCACGTCGTTGACGCCGGCACTGCCGGAGAGGGCCAGGTTGGTGCTGGCGGTGCCCTCGGTGAAGCCGGCCTTGAACTGGGCGAACTTCAGCTGGTCGATCTGCGACATGGCGAACAGGACGATGAACAGCGCCATGAGCACGGTCAGCATGTCGGCGTAGGAGACCAGCCACCGCTCGTGGTTGACGTGCTCCTCGTGCTCCTCGTGCTTGTGCCGCCTCTTGTGCGACGAGGAGGCCATGTCAGGCCGCCTTCTTGTCCGGGACGACCGTGCCCGGGGGCAGCAGGCTCTCCAGCTTCTTGGCGACCGAGCGCGGGTTGGAGCCGGCCTGGATGGCGAGGATGCCCTCGACGACCAGCTCCATGCGGGCGACCTCGAGGCCGGACAGGCGCATGAGGCGGCTCTGCAGCGGCAGGAAGAAGAAGTTCGCGCTGGCCACGCCCCACAGGGTCGCGACGAAGGCACCGGCGATCATCGGGCCGAGGGCCGCGGCGTCGGAGAGGTTCGCGAGGACGACGACCAGCGAGATGACGGTGCCGCAGATGCCGACGGTCGGCGCGTAGCCGCCCATGTCGCCGAAGATCTTGGCGGACTGCTTGTCGGCGGCCTTCTTGGCCTGGATCTTGGCGGTGAGGATCTCGTAGAGCTCGTCGGGGTCGGTGCCGTCGATGGCCGTCTGCAGGCCGTCGCGCAGGAACTCGTCGTCCACTTCCTTGATCGCGTCCTCCAGGGCCAGCAGGCCCTCGCGGCGGGCGCGCTCGGCCATCTGCACGATGACGCCGACGGTCTCGCCCGACTCCGCGACCTTCCCGAGGAAGGCCTTCTTCATCTGGCCGATGGCGCCGACGCCGTCCTTGAGGATGCCGCCCATGAGGCCCACGCCGAGCGTGCCGATGAAGACCAGGACGAGGGGACCGGGCAGCAGGATGCTCCCGATGGTGCCGCCCTCGTGGTTCTGCATCCACAGGGTGGCGGCGGCGGCGATGATGAGGCCGGCGATGGTTGCGAAGTCCATGGGTCACGGCCTCCTGCGGTGCAGCGGGACCGGGGCCGGCAGTTCGCCGTCCGCGTCGCTCGCGGTGGTGGTCTGGGTCGGGTGCGCCGGCAGCTCGAGGACGTGGGCGTCGCCCGTCTCCTCCAGGGAGTGCGCGGTCGCGACGACGCGCGCGCGGAACGCCATGACGCGCTCGACGATCTCGGCCAGCGGCTCGGTGACGACGAACTTCGCGCCGTCCACGAGGGTGATGACCGTGTCGGGTGTCGCGTCGACGCGCTGGATCAGGTCGGGGTTCACGGCGAACACCGACCCGTTGAGGCGAGTCACGAGGATCACGTGGGTTCCATCCTTGGCGGTGGAGTCGGGGCCCGTCCGTGGGCCGGTCACTGATCAATCGGCGTGTCCGGCCTGGACCTGAGAGGGGGTTGCCCGGTGCACCCGTTCGTGCTAACGCTCTCCCTGTCGTCACGCTCGGCGACGACGAAGGCCCCCCGGGAGTGCTCCCAGGGGGCCTTCGGCGGATCAGGGTCAGCGCTTGAGGTTGACCAGCTCCTGCAGGATGTCGTCCGAGGTGGAGATGATGCGCGAGTTCGCCTGGAAGCCGCGCTGGGCCAGGATCAGGTTGGTGAACTCCGCCGACAGGTCGACGTTGGACATCTCCAGGCTGCCGGCGAGGATGGTGCCGCGGCCGGCGTCGCCGGCGATGCCGAAGACGGGCGCGCCGGAGTTCGTCGAGACGCTGTAGAGGGAGTTGCCCTCCTTGCGCAGACCCGCCGAGTTGTTGAACGTGGCGATGGCGACCTGGCCGAGGGTCTGCTTGTACCCGTTGGAGTACGAGCCGGTGATGACGCCGTCGGTGCCGAAGGAGTAGCTGGTCAGCGAGCCGATCGGGAAGCCGTTGCCGTTGCCCTCGACGTTGCTCTTGCCGGTGGTGCCGACGTAGCCGGTCAGGCCGCTGACGTCGATGGCGATGTCCTGCCCGGTCGGGCTCGCGGTTCCGGGGATCGCCAGCGTACCCGTCGCCTTGGCGCCATCGGCGACGGCCGGCGGGCCCGCCGTGCCCGCGAAGTTGATGCTTCCCGCCGGCAGCCAGGTGGTCGCCGTGGGCGAGGTGGCCCAGGTGGCCGTCCAGGTGTTGCCCTTCTGGAAGCCGGCGGTCCCGGTGTCGCCGTCCTGGTTCGTGAACTTCAGGTAGACGGTCGTCAGGTTGCCCTGCTCGTCGTAGGCCTTGAAGCTCGTGGTGACCTCGCGGGCGGTGCCGTCGGCGTTGAGCGTGTTGTCGAGGTTGCCCGTGATGTCGGCCTCGCTGGTCACCTTGGCGGCCATGACGGAGTCGGAGGGGATGACGAGGCGGTCGACGGTGCCGTTGGTGTTGATGTTGCCGTTGGCGTCCGGGCGCCAGCCCATGACGTAGCCGCCGTCGTTGGTGACGACCGAGCCGTCGGCGTCCAGGGTGAAGGAGCCGTTGCGGGTGTAGAAGGTGCCGTCGCCCTGCTGGATGGCGAACATCCCGTCACCGCTGAGCATGAGGTCGGTCGACTTGCCGGTCGCCTGGGCCGAGCCCTGCGTCATGTTCTGGGTGATGGCCTGGACGCGGACGCCGAGACCGACCTGCGAGGGGTTGGTGCCGCCGCTGACCTCGGTCGGGGCGCCGGCCGCCTTGGTGAGCTGCGACAGCGTGTCGGCGAAGACGACGCCGGAGCTCTTGAAGCCGGCGGTGTTGACGTTGGCGATGTTGTTGCCGACGACGTCCATCATCGTCTGGTGCGAGCGCAGGCCGCTGACACCGGAGAACATGGAGCGGAGCATGTTTCAGACCTTTCGAGGGGCTGACGGGGTTCGGGAGGGACGTGCGGGGGTCAGGCCGTCGGCGTGGACGGGCCGGACGCGGAGGAGCTCGACGAACCGGCTGCCGGGGTCGAGCTGGACGCGGTGGACGAGCTCGACGAGCCCGCCCCGGTGGTGGGAGCGGTGGCCGGAGCAGTACCGGTGGCCGGAGCAGTACCGGTGGCCGGAGCCGCCGTCTCCTCGACGCCGACGGTGATCACCTTCGACAGGACGACCTTGGTGCCGGCCACGTCGAGCAGCGGCTCACCGCCGGTGCCGCCGGCCGAGGAACCGCTGAAGGAGGCCGACCGCACGACGCCGGAGACGGTCTTGCCGTCGGGGCCGACGTAGGAGACGGTCTGGCCGATCAGCGCGCTGGCCTGCAGCTTGTTCTGCGCGGCGAGCATCGAGCCGCTGCTCGTGGCCACCTGCTGCATGGTCTCCAGCGCGGAGAACTGCGCCGTCTGGGCCATGAACTGGGTGGTGTCGGCGGGCTTGGACGGGTCCTGGTACTTCAGCTGCGCCACCAGGAGCTTGAGGAAGGTGTCCTTGTCCGTCTTCGTCTTGGCGATCGCCGCCGCGGACGTGTCCGACCTGCCGGCGTTCTTGGCCGCCTCGGTCGCCGTGAACGCGTCCGAGTTGGCGATGAGGGACGCGTACGGGTTCGCCCCGCTGGCCGCATCGATGGTCATGCCTTCTCCTTCGGTCGAACGGGTGGGGGTCTGTAGCCCGGGCGGGCGATCCACGGGGTCTGTTCAGGTGGTCGCCCGCCCGGGGGCTACAGGTGCCCCTCAGACCCGCAGGTCCAGGCGGCCGGCGGCCGCGGCGGCGGCGGCGCGGCCGGCCGCGCGCTGCTCGTCACGGCCCGCGGGCGAGCCGTCGCGCCCGCCGTAGCCGGACTGCCCGCCGGAGGCACCGGGCTGCCCGCCGGAGGGCGCGCCCTGGCGGCCGGAGCCGCCGAACTGGGCGTCGGCGGAGCGCTGCTGCTGCGCGGAGCCGGAGTCGGAGCGCACGTCGACGGTGGTGGAGGTGAAGTTCGTGCCCGCCAGCTCGCGCTGCAGGTCACCGACGGCGGCCTTCAGGGCGTGCCGGGCGGCCTCGGAGGCACCCGCCAGCTGCACGTGCAGCGCTCCGCCGCTGACCTCGGCGGTGACCTTCACCGGGCCCAGGCCCAGCGGGTTGACCTCCACCGTGAGGCGGTGGACGTCGTCGGCGGTGGGCAGCTGCTCCAGGCGGGCGCTGAGGCCCTGCGCGAACGCGAGCGGGTTGGTCAGCGGCAGCGGGGCCGGCGGGGTCGAGGCCGCGGCCACGGCGGGAGCGGCGGTCGCCGCCGTCGGCACGGCAGCGACCGGTGCCGCGAACGAGGGCGACGGGTCGGTCACCGCCGCGGTCCTCGGCACCCCGGCGGCCACCAGCGCCGCCGGGGTCAGCGCCCCGCCGGACGGCTGCGGCACGACGGGGCCGGTGGCCGGGGTGGCCGGTGCCACCGGCACCGGCTCGCCGGCACCCGGCACCGGGCGCGCTGCGGGAGCGGTCGGCTGCAGGCCGGCGAGGACCTGCTGGGTGGACTGCTGCCCCGGCTGGCCGGACTGCTGCCCCGCACCCTGCCCGCTGCCCTGCCCGGCCCCCTGCCCGGCCCCGCCCGTCCCGGCGGCGAGCGCCGGGGACGGTGCCTGCTGGTCGGTCGCGGGAGCCGGCTGCGCCGCGGTCGCGGGAGCCGGCTGCGCCGCGGCACCTGCGCCACCGGGCGCGGCGGTCGTGACGCCGGCCGTGCCGGTGGCCGCCGTCGCGGTGACCGCGACCTGCTGCACCGCAGCCTGTCCCGCGGCCTCGGCGGGCAGCGGCCCGCTCGCGGCGGTCGTCATCGCGGACGGCCGCGCGCTCGCCGGCAGGCCGGTCAGCGCCGTCGTCACGACGGACGCCTGCGTCGGCGCGGCTGCTGCGGCAGCCACCTCGGCGCCGCCGAGCAGCGGGCCGACGGCGGCCGGGACGGTGGAGGAGGTCTGCGCGGCGACGGCGGGAACGGTGGAGCCGGCGACCTGCCCGACGACCTGCCCGGCGACCTGCGCCGGGCTCGATGCGGTGGGCGTGGCGCCCGGCTGGGTGGCCGACACCTGGGGCTGCTGAGGCTGCTGCGCCACGAGGGGCGAGGCGGAAGACGTCGCTGGAGACGTCGCAGGGGACGCGGAGGGCGACGTGGCCGGTGCCGCGACGACCCCCGCGGACGCGGCGAGGGCACCGGCGACGGCGGTCCCGGCCGCTGCGGTCCCGGCCGTGGCGAGCGTGGCGAGCTGGGCGGCCTGGGCGGCCTGGGCGGTCTGCTCGCCCGCGGGCACCTGCGCCGGCGGGGTCAGCGCCGCGCGCAGCGCCGCGGGCAGCCCGAGCAGCGACGGGTCGACGGGGACGCTCGCCGTCGTGGCGACACCCTCGCGCGCAGGCTCCTGCTCGCCCTCGGTGCGGCCGGCACCGTCGACGGCGCCGTCCTGCGCACCGGTGTCCCGGGTCCGCTCGACGCGGGCACCGTCGCGCTTCTGCACGCGGGTGCCGCGGGTGGGCTCGGTGCCCTCGCGCCGGGGAGCGCGGTCGTCGGCGGGACGCTCGGGGCGCTGGGCGCGCTCGACGGGGCGGGTGCCGGCGTCGTCGCGCACGTCCCGCGCGTCCCGGCCCTCGCGCACGCCACGGGCGTCACGAACGTCACGGGCGTCACGGCCGGTCTGCTCCTCGCGCGCACCGCGCTCCTCGCGGGCGCCGGTGCGCAGCGAGTCGACGGCCTGGCCGAAGGAGTCGGCGAAGCTGGCGCCGCCGTCACCGGCCGGGCGCGCGCCCTCCCGGGGAGCCGGGGCGGGGACGGCGGGCAGCGTCGTCACGGACAGGTTGGTGCTCACGCGGCGCTCCCGAGGTTGGCGGTGATCTTCTTGACGTAGTCCTGGGTCTCGCGGAACGGCGGGATGCCGCCGTGCTTGCGGACGTTGCCCGGTCCTGCGTTGTAGGCGGCCAGCGCCAGCGGGACCGAACCGAAGGTCTTCAGGTTCTGCGACAGGTACTTCCCGGCGGCGTCGATGGCCTGGAAGGGGTCGCTCGGGTCGATGCCCAGGCTCCTGGCGGTGGCGGGCATGAACTGCATGAGCCCGGTGGCGCCGGCGGGGCTCTTGGCGTTCGGGTTGAACCCGGACTCCTGCTTGGCCACGGCCCGCAGCAGCCCGGCCGGCAGGCCGTACTTCTGCTCGGCGGCGGCGAAGGCCGCCTCGTAGGGCGCCGACTTCGAGGTGGTCGCCGACAGCGAGGCGGGGCGCACGTAGCTAGAGGGGTCGCCGGCGCCCGCGCCGGCGGTGCCCGCCAGCAGGCCGGCCGCCAGCCCCGCGCCGGCGGCGGCCGTGGCGGCGGCGGCCGTGGCGGCGGTCGCGCCGAGGCGGCGGATGGTCATGGGGGTCTCCCAGACCTTGGAGATCTTCACGACGTCACCCGTCTTCGGAGCGTGCAGCATCTTGCCGTCGCCGACGTAGATGCCGATGTGGGAGCCGCCCTCGAGGACGACGAGGTCACCGGCCCTGGCCTGCGCCAGGCCGGGCACCGCGGTGCCGACCTTCGCCTGCTGGGCGGCGGTGCGCGGCAGCTCGACCCCGAGCTGCCTGGCGGCGTACTGGATGAGCCCGGAGCAGTCGAAGCCGGCCGGGGTGGCCCCGCCCCACTTGTAGGGGACGCCGGTGTACTGCTCGGCGACGGCGAGCAGCCTCTCCCCCGTGCTCGAGCCGGCGGCCGGGACGGCCAGCGCGGGGGTGGCGCTGAGCGCGCGCGCACCGCGGGCGACCCTCCCCGAGGTGGAGGCCGAGCTGGAGAGCAGGTCCGCGAAGCCGCCGGAGGCGGTCTCCGCGGTGCCGGTGGTGGCGGTGGTGGCCGAGGCGCCGGAGGCCCCGACGGCGGTGCTGCGCACGGCGGCGGGCAGCGCGCCGGTGAACTGGGCGATGCGCGCCTCGATGTCGGCGATGCGCGCCTGCACCTCCGCGATGCCGCTCACGGCGTGTCCCCCTCCACCTCGGCGCGCCGGCGGGCGCGGGCGGCGAACTCGGCGACCGTGCGGTCGTCGAGGGCCTTCTGGTCGGCGGCCAGCGCCGCCTGCTCCTGGGCGAGCTCGTGGCGCTCCACGACGCGCTCCAGGGAGCGCTCGGCGCGCCGGGCGCGGGCCCAGGCGGCCTGCTTCTCGCCCAGGTCGACCTCGGCGCGGGCCACGAGCGCGCGGGTGGCGTCGAGGTCGGCGACGAGGGCGGAGCGGCGGGCGACGGCCGCGGTCCAGGCGGCCATCGTCTCGTCGGACAGGTGGGCCTCGCCGAGGTCGCGCTGGACGCGGGCGGCGCGCTTGTTCTCGTTGCGCAGCACCGCGTTCGCGGTGGCGAGGTCCACCTTGGCCTGCTCCTGCTGCACGCGGCGCAGCTTCAGCAGCGCCAGCAGCGCCTTGGCGCTCTTCGCGGCGCTCACCGCCCACCTCCCAGTGTCGCGACCAGCTGCGCCAGCCGGGCCCACGCCTGCGGGGCGGGGGTGATGTCGTGGATGTCCTGGCGCAGGAACTCGTTGATGGCGGGCAGGCCCGCGACCGCGGCGTCCACCTCGGGGTTGGCGCCGGGCTGGTAGGCGCCGACGTCGATGAGCTCCTTGGCGTCGCGGTGCGCGGCCAGCACGCGCCGCAGCGCGGTGGCCGCGGCCTTCTGCTCCGGCGTGGTGACCCGGCCGGCGACGCGGGAGACCGACTCCAGCACGTCGACGGTCGGGAAGTGCCCGGCCGTGGCCAGCCGGCGGTCCAGCACGACGTGGCCGTCGAGGATGGAGCGGGCGGAGTCGGCGATCGGCTCGTTGTGGTCGTCGCCGTCCACCAGCACGGTGTAGATCCCGGTGATCGAGCCGGTGACGCCGGGGCCGGCGCGCTCCAGCAGCCGCGGCATGAGCGCGAAGACGCTCGGCGGGTAGCCGCGGGTGGCGGGCGGCTCGCCGACGGACAGCCCGATCTCGCGCTGGGCCATGGCCACGCGGGTCAGGGAGTCCATCATGAGCACGCAGTCGGCGCCCATGTCGCGGAAGGACTCGGCGATCGTGGTGGCGGTCAGCGAGGCGCGCAGGCGCAGCACCGGCGCCTCGTCGCTGGTGGCGATGACGACGACGGAGCGGGCCAGGCCCTCGGGGCCCAGGTCGTCCTCGAGGAACTCGCGGACCTCCCGGCCGCGCTCGCCGACGAGGGCGAGGACGGAGACGTCGGCGGAGGTGCCGCGGGCGATCATCGACAGCAGCGAGGACTTGCCGACGCCGGAGCCGGCGAAGATGCCGAAGCGCTGTCCGCGCCCGGCGGGCACGAGGGTGTCCAGCGCGCGGACGCCGAGGCTGAGGGGCGCGTCGACCCGGCCGCGGGTCATGGCCGGGGGCGGGGTGGCGTGCAGCGGACCGCGGGGGGCGGCGTGCAGCGGCGGGCCGCCGTCGAGGGGGTTGCCGAGCGCGTCGACGACGCGGCCCAGCAGCGCCGGGCCGACGGGGACGTCGGAGGGGCGGCGGGTGGCGACGGCGGGGGCGCCGGCCGCCAGGCCGGTCAGGTGGCCCAGCGGCAGGCAGCGCAGCCGCGAGCCCTCCGCGGCGACGACCTCGGCGGGGACCTGCGCCGCGCCCTCGCCCAGCAGCAGGGTCTCCCCCACGGCGGCCTCCAGGCCGCTGACCTCGACCGACAGGCCGACGATGCCGCGCACGCGGCCGCGCACCTGCGGGCGGGCGGCCTCGACGGCGCGCGCGAGCTGCGGGGCGAGCAGCTCCCGCACCCCGGCGGCGAGGCGGTCGGTTACGAGGGTGCCGGCGAACGCGCTCAAGCGAGCCCTCCCGCCCCGCCCACAGATCGCAAGAGCACAC
>NZ_JBJLSF010000098.1:0-17835 GCF_050871885.1 Kineococcus aridisoli
TGGGGCAGCGGGCCCATATCTACACGTGGCGCTTGCTCAGCAGTTCCCCCGAGGTGGCCGGCTGAGCCCGCGGGGGCGGCGCCGCCGCCCGCCGGGGCCGGGGGCTCAGCCCGCGGCCCCCACCCGCCAGCCCTCGCGGCCGCGGGTGCGCAGCACGCGCCAGCCGCGCGCCGGCACGGCGAGGCCCTCACCGGCGCCCTCACCGCTGAGCACGTCCGTGCCCGGCCCGCTGACGCGCACGGCGTCGCCGGAGTGGTTGAGGACGAAGAGGTGGTCGGCCCGCGCACCGCGGCGCAGCACCGCCTCCACCAGCGGCGGGCAGCCCTCGACGGTGCGCCGGGCCCCGGCCTCCTCGCAGACCCCGCGCAGCCACCGCCGCAGCGAGCCGGCCTCCAGGAAGGTGGAGGCGTAGTGGGCGGCGCCCGCGCCCACGGCCGCGCGGGTGAGCGCCGGCGAGCCGTCGAGCTCGCCGCCGGCGTAGCGCGCGACGACCTCGGCGCCCTCGGGGACGACGAGCTCGCTCCACACCCGCCCGGTCAGCTCCCCGGTCAGCTCCCCGGTCACCTCGCCGGTCAGCTGCACGCGCTCGGCGGCGTCGAGCGGGTGCAGCTCCTCCACCCGGAGCCCGAGCAGGTCGCGCAGCCGGCCGGGGTAGCCGCCGGCGACGACGTGCAGGTGCTCGTCGGCGTAGCCGGTGAACGGCTGCACGAGCAGGTGCCCGCCGCCGTCCACGAACGCCTGCAGGCGCGCCAGCGCCGCGTCGCCCACGGCGAACAGGCTGGGCACGCAGACGACCCGGTAGCCGCTGAGGTCGGCGTCGGGGGCGGCGAAGTCGACGGCGAACCCCTCGTGCCACAGCGCCCGGTGGGTGGCCCGCACGGCGGCGGAGTAGTCCAGCTCGTCGCTGGGCAGCTGCGGCGCCTCGGTGGCCCACCAGCCCTCGGCGTGCCAGAGCACCGCGACGTCCGCCTCGACCAGCCGGCCGTCGGCGGGCGGTTCGGCGACCTCGGCCAGGGCGGCCAGCACCCGGCCGAAGTCGGCGAAGGCGCGGAAGGAGCGCGAGGTCTCGCCGGTGTGCGGGACGATCCCGCCGTGCCAGGCCTCCGAACCCGCGGCCGGTGCCCGCCACTGGAAGAACAGCGCGCCCTGGGAGCCGCGCGCGAGGTAGGACAGGGAGTTGCGCACCACCCGCTCCACGTCCTTGTGGGCGCGCCGGCCGGCCACCGTGGAGGAGGTGGTGCTCTGCTCCATGAGCAGCCACGGCCCCCCGTGCGACCACGAGCGGGCGAGGTCGGCGCCGTAGGCGGCGTGCGTCTCGCCGTCCGGGCCGACGGTGTCGAGGTAGTGGTCCAGCGAGACGAGGTCGAGCTCGCGCGACCAGCTCCACTGCTCCAGGTGGTTCCACGTCGGCAGCATGAAGTTCGTCGTCACCGGCGCCTGCGAGCCCGCCGCGCGGATGGCGTCGCGCTGCTCGCGGAACGCCTCGAGCATCTCGTCGGAGCAGAACCGCTTGAAGTCCAGCACGTGCGCGGGGTTGTGCAGGTACTGCGTCCGGCGCGGGGGCAGCACGTCCTCCCAGGAGGTGTAGTGCTGCGACCAGAACGCGGTGTACCAGGAGCGGTTCAGCTCCTCCAGGGAACCGTGGCGGCGCTGCAGCCAGCGCCGGAAGGCCGCGGCGGCGTGCTCGCCGTGGTCGATCGTCCCGTACTCGTTGTGCACGTGCCAGGCCAGCAGCGCGGGGTGGTCGCCGTAGCGCTCGGCCAGGCGCTCGGCGATCGTCCGGCTGGCCGCGCGGTAGGCCGGGGCGCTGACCGCGTAGGTGTCCCGGCTGCCGTGCGTCAGCCGCACGCCGTCGGGACCGACGGGCATGGCGTCGGGGTGGGCGCGGGTGAACCACGGCGGCGGCGAGGCCGTCGGCGTGGCCAGCACCACGCCGATCCCGCCGGCGTGCAGGGTCTCCAGGACCCGGTCCAGCCAGCCGAAGTCGTACACGCCCTCCTCGGGTTCCAGCAGCGCCCAGGAGAAGACGCCGACCGTGGCGGCGTTGACCCCGGCCCGCTGCATGAGGACGACGTCCTCCTTCCACACCTCCTCCGGCCACTGCTCGGGGTTGTAGTCCCCGCCGTGCAGCAGCCGGTCCGTGGGCAGGCCCCGGTCGGGCGTGCGCGTCATCCCTTCAACCCTCCACTGATGAGGTCCATCCGCCAGAACCGCTGCAGGAAGAGCAGCAGCGCGATGAGCGGGACGATGGACACGGCGGCGCCGACGATGGCCAGCGAGTACAGCGCCGGTTCACCGGACCCCTTGGCGAGCAGGCTGTAGAGCCCCACGGTCAAGGGGTAGCGGTGCTCGTCGGACAGCATGACGAAGGGCAGCAGGAAGTTGTTCCAGATGCCCACGAACTGCAGCATGAACACGGTGACCATGCCGGGCAGCAGCATGGGGACCGCGACGGCGGTGAAGGTCCGCCACTCGGAGGCGCCGTCGATGCGGGCCGCCTCGACGACCTCCTCCGGCACGGCCGCCGCGGCGTACACCCGCGAGAGGTAGATGCCGAAGGGGGAGATGATCGAGGGCAGCAGCACCGACCAGTGGCTGCCCACCAGCCCCAGCTTGCTCATGAGCAGGTACTGCGGGATCGCCAGCGTGATGCCGGGCAGCAGGACCCCGCCGAGGACGGCGTAGAAGATCGCGTCCCGGCCGGGGAAGCGGAACTTGGCCAGCGCGTACCCGGACATCGCCGAGACGAGCGTCGAGAGCACCGCGCCCACGCCCGCGTACAGCAGGCTGTTGGCGCACCACAGCAGGAACGCGCCGTCGCCGTAGGCGAAGAGGTCGCCGAGGTTGTCGAGCAGGCCGGTGCCCGGGGCGAAGGTGAACGTGGAGAACAGCTCCCCGCGCGACTTCGTCGAGGCGACGAGGACCCAGGCGACGGGCACCAGGCAGTACAGCGCGCCGACGAGCAGGACGGCGGTCGGCAGGACCCTCGCCCGCTGCCGGGGGCGCCGGGCGGCCGGTGCGCCGATCGCGGGGCGGGTCCCCAGCGGCGTCCCGACGGCGCTCACGCGGCGTCCCCGAACGCCCGGCGCTGCGCCAGGCGCAGCAGCACGACCGAGACCACCAGGGTCCCCAGGGCCAGCAGCACCGACGCGGCGGCCGCCAGCGGCAGGTCGTCGCGGGTGAACGCGTCGCGGTAGATCGTCATGAGCGGCACCCAGGTCTGCGTGATGGACGTCGTCATGGGCCGCAGCGTCGTCGGCTCGCCGTACACCTGCAGGGTGCCGATGAGCGAGAACAGCCCGGTGAGCACGAGGGCGGGGGCCACGAGCGGCACCTTGATGCGCAGCGCGATCTGGGTCTCGGAGGCGCCGTCGATGCGGGCCGCCTCCTGCACCTCGGAGGGGATCCCGCGCAGCGAGGTGTAGATGATGATCATGTTGAAGCCGACGCCGCCCCAGACCGCGATGTTGGCCACCGAGCCGAAGAGGGCCGCACCCGACAGGAACGGCACCGGACCCCAGCCCAGCGCCTCGGTGACGTGGCTGACCGGGCTGGTGGTCGGCAGGTACAGGAACCCCCACAGCAGCGAGGCGATGACGCCGGGCACGGCGTAGGGGATGAAGATGGCCGTGCGCGAGAAGCGCTTGGCGGCCGTCGTCGTCGCGTCCAGCAGCAGCGCGAACAGCAGCGCCAGGCCCAGGGTCAGCGGGACGGCGATGAGGCCGTACACCGCCAGCCGGCCGAAGCCGGACAGGAAGTCGGCGCTGGTCAGCGCGGCGGCGTAGTTCTCGAACCCGACGAACACCTCCTCGCGCCGGCCGAACGGCCCGCCGCCGCTGATCCGCAGCCCGCGCAGGCTCAGCCAGACCGCGTAGCCGATCGGGACCACGAGGAACAGCGCGAACAGCACCAGCCCGGGCGTCAGGAAGAGGTACGGGGCCAGCGGGACGCGGGCCCGGCGGCGCAGGGCCGGGGGAGCGGTGCTCATCACCCGGCGCTGACCGTGAAGCCGGACTTCTCCATGTCCGCCACGACGGCCTCCTGGACGGTGGCCAGCGCCTCGGTGAAGGGGGTGCCGTCGGTCACCGCGGCGTTGAAGGCGTCCTGGAAGGCGCTGTTGGCGACGTTGACGTTCGGGCCCCAGCTGACCTCGGGGACGGTGCTGGAGGCGATGCGCTGGGCGACCTGCCAGTAGTCGGCCTGCTGCGGCGACTGCACCGGCGGCGCGCTGGAGAGGGTGAGCTCCTGGCCGACGAGCGAGGCCGGGTACTGGCCGGCCTCGATCTGCTCGGCCGAGCCCTCCTTCGAGGTGTTGATCCACTTCGCGAACTCGGCGGCCTCCTCGGGGTGCTCCGAGCTCGTCGTGACGACGACCGCGGAGCCGCCCTGGAAGGAGACCGCGGGGTTGCCGGCCTGCCAGGCGGGGATCGGCGCCAGCGCCCACTGGCCGGCCTGCTCGGGCACGACGCCGTTGACCACGCCGTTGGCCCACAGCGCCGACGGCCAGGAGAGCACCTTGCCGGCGGCCAGCTTGGCGTTCCACTCCGGGGTCAGCAGCGGTTCGGCGTCGATGACGCCCCGGTCGACGAGGTCCTGCCAGTACTGCGCCACCTGCCGGGACGGCTCGTCGTCGATGCTGACCGTCCAGGCGTCGCCGTCGACGCTCCACCACTGGGCGCCGTTCTGCTGGGCCATCGCCGCGAAGCCGCCGAACTCGGCGGGGGCGAAGGTGGCCAGGGTGGAGGTCGGGTCCTTCTGCTTCACCTGCTCGGCGACGGCCGCGAACTCCGCCCAGGTGGTGGGGACGGGGATGCCCAGCTCGGCGAAGCGGGCCTGGTTGTAGACCATCGCCTGCGGGCCCACGTCCTGCGGCACGCCGTAGACGGCGCCGTCGAACTCGACCTGGCTCCAGACACCGGGGTTGAACTCCGCCTCCACGTCGGCGGTGTGCTCGCTGATGTCGGCGGCGACGCCGCCGACGATCATCGCGGGGAGGGTGTCGTACTGGACGACGGCGACGTCGGGGGCGTTCTCGGCGCGGGTGGCGGTGAGCAGCTTGGCGCTGGAGTCGGTCGAGCCGCCGGCGTCGGTCTTCTTCACCTGCACGTCGGGGTGGGCCGCGTTCCACGCCTCGACCATGCCGTCCTGGGCGGTGCCCCAGGCCCAGTACTCCAGGGTGATCGGCCCGTCGCCGCCGTCGGCACCGGCGCTGTCGCCGCCGCCGCCCGAGGAGCAGGCCCCCAGTGCCAGCACCAGGCCCGCCGCCGCGGCGGTCGCCAGAGTCCTCCTGCGCATGTCCGTCTCCTTCGACGTAGGGGTGTCGCCGGCGCGGTGTGGCGAAGCGCTTCGACGATGTGTGTCGAAAGCTTCGACGCGCTGGTGCGCGGATGTCAACCCTCGTCCGGGCCGGACAGCGCGTGGGCTTGTCCGCGCGGGGGCGGATCCGTACGGTGACCGGCGAAGCGCTTCGACGCGCGGTCGACGACGATCCGAGAGGGACCCGCACCGGATGAAGTTCACCGACGGCTACTGGCTCGCCCGCGAGGGCGTGCAGCCGCAGTTCGCTGCCGAGGCCTACGACATCGGTGTGGACACCGGCCCCGACGGCGACCGCCTCGTGGTCCACGCGCCGACGGGGGTGGTCGCCTCCCGCGGCGACACCCTCAACCGCACCCTGGTGACCGTCGTCTTCGACAGCCCCGCCGAGGGCGTCGTGCGCACCCGCATCAGCCACCACGAGGGCGGGCTGCCGGCGCTGCCGGCGTTCGCCCTGCGCACCGGCGGCGGGGGCGCGCGGGTGGAGGTCGACGAGCGGGGCGGCACCCTGCGCACCGGCGACCTCCTCGTGCGGGTCCGCCGCGGGGCCCCGTGGTCGGTGGAGTACAGCGACTCCCGCGGGGTCCTCACCCGCAGCCTGCCCAAGAGCGTCGGGGTCGTCACCGACGCCGAGGGCCGCCACTTCGTGCACGAGCAGCTGGGCCTGTCGGTCGGCGAGACCGTGCACGGCCTGGGGGAGCGCTTCGGCCCGGTCGTCAAGAACGGGCAGGTCGTCGACGTCTGGAACGCCGACGGCGGCACCTCCAGCGAGCAGGCCTACAAGAACGTCCCCTTCTACCTCTCCGACCGCGGCTACGGCGTCTTCGTCGACGACCCGGGCCTGGTCTCCTTCGAGGTCGCCTCCGAGGTCGTCTCGCGCACCCAGTTCAGCGTCGAGGGCCAGGTGCTGACCTACCACGTGGTCTCCGGGCCCACCCCGCTGGAGGTGCTGCGCCGCTACACCGGCCTGACCGGCCGCCCGCCGCGCATCCCCGAGTGGTCCTTCGGGCTGTGGCTGTCGACGTCGTTCACCACCGACTACGACGAGGCGACCGTGACCTCGTTCATCGACGGCATGGCCGAGCGCGACCTGCCGCTGAGCGTGTTCCACTTCGACTGCTTCTGGATGCGCGAGTTCAACTGGACCGACTTCGAGTGGGACCCCCGCACCTTCCCCGACCCCGAGGGGATGCTGCGCCGGCTGCACGAGCGCGGTCTGAAGGTCTGCGTCTGGATCAACCCCTACATCGCCCAGCGCTCACCGCTCTTCCGCGAGGCCGCCGACAACGGCTACCTGCTGCGCCGCACCGACGGCGGCGTCTGGCAGTGGGACATGTGGCAGGCCGGGATGGGGATCGTCGACTTCACGAACCCCGACGCGCGGGCGTGGTTCGCCGCCCACCTGCACCGGTTGCAGGACATGGGCGTCGACGCGTTCAAGACCGACTTCGGCGAGCGGATCCCCACCGAGGGCGTGGTGTGGTCCGACGGCTCGGACCCGCAGCGCATGCACAACCACTACGCCCAGCAGTACAACGCCTGCGTCTTCGAGGCGCTGCGCGAGCACCGCGGCGAGGGCGAGGCGGTCGTGTTCGCCCGCAGCGCCACCGCCGGCGGTCAGCAGTTCCCCGTGCACTGGGGCGGCGACTGCTACTCCACGTTCGAGGCGATGGCCGAGACGCTGCGCGGCGGGCTGTCGCTGGCCGCCAGCGGGTTCGCGTTCTGGAGCCACGACATCGGCGGGTTCGAGGGGAACCCCGACCCGGCCGTCTTCAAGCGCTGGCTGGCGTTCGGGCTGCTGTCCTCGCACAGCCGCCTGCACGGTTCCAGCTCCTACCGCGTGCCGTGGGTGTTCGACGAGGAGGCCGTCGAGGTCACCCGCCGCTTCACGACGCTGAAGATGCGGCTCATGCCGTACCTGGCCGGGCTGGCGCAGCAGGCGCACGAGAGCGGTGCGCCGGTGCTGCGGCCGATGTTCGTGGAGTTCCCCGGCGACCGCGCGGTCGCGCACCTGGACGCGCAGTACATGCTCGGGCCCTCGCTGCTGGTGGCTCCCGTCTTCACCGCCGACGGCACCGTCGAGCACTACGTCCCGGCCGGCACCTGGCGGCACCTGCTCACCGGCGAGGCCGTCGCCGGCGGCGGCTGGCGCACCGAGCGGCACGGGTTCGACTCGCTGCCGCTGCTGGTGCGCCCGGGCACCGTCCTGCCGGTCGGCGCCCGCAGCGACCGCCCCGACTACGACTACGCCGACGGCGTGGTGCTGCGCTGCTACGAGCTCGCCGACGGCTCGGAGACGACGGTGCGCCTGCCCCGGCTGGGCGGCGGCCTCGCGGCCACCGCGACCGTGCGCCGCGACGGGGACCTCGTGCGCGCCGAGCTGACCCCGGCCGCGGGCGCGCCGGCCGCCGCGTGGTCGCTGGAGGTCGTCGGGGTCGACGGCGCCCTCGCGCACGCGCCGGCCGGCAGTACCGTGCTCGAGGTCGGCCTCGGCCGCGGCTGAGAGGGGGGTCGGGGATGGCGACGATCATGGACGTCGCGCAGGAGGCGGGGGTCTCGCCGAGCACGGTGTCCTACGTGCTCAGCGGCAAGCGGGCGATCTCCGCGGCGACCCGCGCGCGCGTCCTGGACGCCGTCGCCGCCCTCGGCTACCGCCCGCACGCCGGTGCCCGGGCGCTGGCCTCGGCCCGCACGCAGGTCATCGGCCTCGTCGTGCCGCTGCACGAGGACGCCGACGTCAACGTGGTCATGCAGTTCGTGCGCGCGGTCACCACCACCGCGCGCCGGCACGAGTACGACGTGCTGCTGCTGACCCAGGAGGACGCCGGCGCCCTGGAGCGGGTGACCTCGGGGGCGCTGGTGGACGGGCTGGTCGTCATGGACATCGAGGCCGACGACCCGCGGGTGGCGCTGCTGGCGCGCCTTCACCGCCCGGCGGTCCTCATCGGGCTGCCGCGCGAGAGCCGGGGGCTGTCCTGCGTCGACTTCGACTTCGCCCGCGCGGCGCGCTCGGCCGTCGACCACCTGGTGCGCCTGGGCCACCGCGGCATCGGCCTGGTCAGCGCCAGCGCGTCCTCGGTGCACCGCGCCGGCTACGTGGACCGGTTGCGCGCGGGCTTCGAGGAGGCGGCCGCGGCGGCGGGGGTGGCGGTGGCCACCAGCCCGTGCGACCCGAGCCCGCAGGCGGCGCGGGCGTGCCTGGCCTCGCTGCGCGCCCAGCAGAGCGGCCTGACCGCGCTGGTGGTGCACCACGAGGCGGCGCTGCCGCACCTGCTGGACGCGCTCGCCGAGGAGGGGGTGCGCCTGCCGCAGGACCTCTCGCTGGTCGCCGTCGGCTCCGCGGAGGTCACCGGTCGGCTGGGCCGCGCGGTCGACCTGCTCGACGTGCCGGTGGGCGAGGTCGGCCGGGTGGCCGTGGAGATGCTCGCCGAGCGCCTGGCCGGGGTGGGCACCGCCGAGGTGCGGCTGCTGACCTCCACGCTCGCCGAGCACGGCTCCACCGCGCCACCGCGCGGGCGCTGACGCGACGGCACCGCGACGGCGGGCCGGTCGCGGGGCGGTGCGCCAGACTCGGGACGTGCTCGCCCCCGACGCCCGCGTGCGGCTGCCCCGGAGCCGACCGCGCTCACCGCTGCGCGCGATCGCCCTGCGCTTCGCCGTCGCCCTGCTGCTGGTGCTCATCGCCTGGGGGATGGTCCTCGTCGAGCGCGACGACTACACCGACAACCTCGACGGCGCGGTGTCGGCGATCGACGCGCTCTACTACACGACCGTCACGCTCTCCACGACCGGCTACGGCGACATCGTCCCCGTCACGCCGAGGGCCCGGCTGGTCAACGCCCTCGTCGTGACGCCGATGCGCATCCTCTTCGTCATCGTGCTCGTCGGCACCACGATCCAGGCGCTCACCGAGCGCTCCCGCACCGAGATCCGCCTCGCGCGGTGGAGGTCCCGCATGCGCGACCACGTCCTCGTCCTCGGCTACGGCACCAAGGGCCGCAACGCCGTCCGCGCGCTGCGCCTGCAGGGGGTGCGCGCGGACCGCATCCTCGTCGTGGACCGCCAGGCGCAGGCCACCGCCGACGCCACGGCCGACGGCTACGTCGCCGTGACCGGCGACGTCACCCGCTCGGACACCTTCCGCACCGCCCTCGCCGAGCGGGCCGAGCGCGTCGTCGTCGCCCTCGACCGCGACGACACCGCCATCCTCGCCGTGCTGGCCCTGCGCCGGATCTCCCCGCACTGCAGCGTCGTGGCCTCCGCGCGCGAGGCCCAGCACGCCGACCTGCTGCGCCAGAGCGGTGCCAGCTCGGTCGTCATCTCCTCGGAGACCACCGGGCGCCTGCTCGGGCTGGCCGCCGTCAGCCCGACCGCCGTCGAGGTCGTCGAGGACCTCGTCTCCTTCGGCACGGGCCTCGACCTCGCCGAGCGGACCGTCACCGCGCCCGAGGTGGGGCGGCTGCCGGAGGAGCTGGGCGTGCCCGTCCTCGCCGTCGTCCGCGGCGGGCGGGCGCTGCGCTACGCCGACCCCGCGGTCGGCCGGTTGCAGGGGGGTGACCGGCTGCTCTACGTGGCAGCCGGGTGAGAGCCCTCCAGGAGACCCCCCGCTGTGCCGACACCGCTGGGGTGAGCCTGCCCGCCGACCCGCAGGCGGCCCTCGTGGCGCGCCTGCAGGACCTGGTCGCGGACGAGGTGGTGACCTGCGAGCGGCTGCTGGAGCTGGTGCGCGAGCACCTCGCAGCGGCCTGCGGGGTCGGCGGCGCGCTCGTCGTCGACACCGCCGCGCAGGTGCCCCCCGCCGCCGCCGCGGTGCTGCCGCTGCGGCTGCTGGGGGACGAGCACGGCCTGCTCGTGCTGCTGGGCGAGGCGCCGCCGCGGGTGCGCCCCGAGGTGCTGCGCGCGCTGACCCACCTGCTCGCCCTGGTGCGCCGCGCGGCGGCCGACCGCCGCGCGCGCGAGGAGGAGGCCGTCCTCGCCGCGGCCGTGCGGCGGCTGTTCGAGGAGGGCGTGCACGCCGGCAGCGTCCGCGAGGCGGCGCAGGTGCTCGCCCGGGTGACCGCCGACGTCTTCGCCGCCGAGCGCGTCGCCGTGCACCTGTCCGAGGCCGACGGCCGCGTGCAGGACCTGCTGGACGTGGGCGTGCCCGCCGACGTCGCCGCGGAGCTGCGCCGCCAGGTCGTCGGCCGGCTGGCGGGGGACTCCCCGGTCTGGCGGCGCTCCCAGCGCGAGGGCGGCCCGGTGCTCGTCGACGACGTGCGGCTGTTCCCGGGGCGCCCCGGGGGCTTCGTGGCGACCATGGGGCTGCGCTCGTACGCCGCGATGCCGCTGCTGTCGGCCAGCGGGATCGTCGGCATGGTCGTCTGCGGCGACGTGAGCCGGTGGCGGAGCTGGAGCGAGCGCGAGCACCGGGTGGCCCGGCAGCTGGCGCTGGAGGGCGCGCTCGTCATCGACAGCGCCCGCCTGCGCCAGGTCGAGCGCGCCCGGCTGGAGGAGATGCGCCGCCGCGCCGACACCGACGCGCTCACCGACCTGCCCAACCGGCGGCGACTGACCGAGCTGCTCGCCGACGCCGTCGCCGCCACCGGCCCGGGCGCCGGCGGGGCGCTGCTGGTCGTCGACCTCGACGGCTTCAAGCAGGTCAACGACACCCTGGGCCACCACGCCGGGGACGAGCTGCTGCGCCAGGTCGCCCGCCGGCTGCTGCACGGCATCCGCGGCGTCGACGTGGCCGCGCGCCTGGGCGGTGACGAGTTCGCGGTGCTGCTGCGGGGGGTCGGCGTCCCCGACGCCCTGGCCGGCGCCGGACGGCTGCGCGCCGCGCTCGCGGCCCCGGTCGTCGTCGACGGCCGCCGCGCGCGGGTCGGCGCCAGCATCGGCGTCGCGGCGCTGGCCGACCACCCCGGTGACGTGGACGGCCTGCTGCGCGCCGCGGACGGGGCGATGTACGAGGCCAAGCGCACCCGCTCCGGGCCCCGCCTGGCCGGCTGAGCGGTCCGCCGGCCCTCAGCGCGGCACGTCGTCGGCGTGCTGCAGCGCGATCCACAGGTCGGCGCGCAGCTGCGCCTCGTCGAAGGACCTGCCGAGCAGCTGCTCCAGGCGGGCGATCCGCAGCCGCACGGTGTTGCGGTGCACGCCGAGCGCCTCGGCGGTGGGCTGGCGCTGGCCGTGCCGGCTGAGGAACTCCCGGGCCGTGCCGAGCAGCGCCTCCGCCTCGGCCCGGTCGGGCAGGGTGAGCACCGGGTGCAGCAGGGCGGTGGCGAAGGCCCGGGCCGCGCCCGGCTCCAGCACGGAGCCGACGCCGCTGCTGCGCACGTCGTCCCAGCGGAACACCGGGGCGGCGGGCCGGGTGCGCCGCAACGCCTCCCGCGCGGTCTGCGCGCTGGTGCCCGCCGCGTCCAGCGGCACGGCGGTCCCCGTGCCCACGCGGCAGCCCGCCGCCAGCAGCAGCCGCTCGACCTCGCCCGCCCCCGGGTCCGCACCCTCGCCGACCACGGCGACCAGCCCGGCGCCGTCCTCGTCGGGGGCCGCCACGAGCGCGGCCCCGGCGGTGCGCGAGCGGGTCTCCAGGGCCTGCAGGGCGTCCTCCACGGCCTCGGCGCTCCCGGTGGCCCGCAGCACCCGCACCCGCGGGGCGAGCGCCGGGGCTGCCCCGCTGCGCCCGGGGGCCTCCTCGGCGACCGCCAGCACGCGCAGGGCCGCGTCCCGGTCGCCGCGCAGCAGCAGGGACAGCGCGCAGCCGCGCAACCGGCGCTCGTCCGCGCGGGCGGCGGCGCCCGTCTCGGCGGCCAGCCCCAGCAGCGCCACCGCGGTCGCCACGGTGCTGCGCTGCCCGCCGTCCAGGGCCAGCGGGGTGCGCACCACCAGGTGGCCGGCGGGGCGCCCGCGCAGGCCCACCGGGTGCACCGACACGGCGCCCTCCGGGCCCTGCTCGCTCAGCGCCCCCCGCAGGCCCTGCGGGCCCAGCGCGCGCAGCGCGCGCGGCAGGTCCGGCGGTGGCGCCGCGCGCGCCGGCGAGCGGGTCAGCACGGCGCCGTCGGGGTCGACGACGAGGACCTGACCGCCCAGCGCCTGCGCGAGGCGGCGGACGACCGCCTCGCGCGCGTCGGGGCGCGTGGCCGCGCGGGCCAGCTCGCGCTGGTGGACGACGGCGGTCGCCGCGGCGTCCTGCTCCTCGGCGCGCAGCAGGTCCACGAACGTCCTGGCGACCGCGATGAACGGCGTGGGCCGCGGGACGGCGAACAGCCCCGGCCCCGTCACCCGGCAGGCCCGCTCCAGCGCGGGCGGCACCTCGGCGTGGCTCAGCCCGGCGCCGAAGCCCACGGCCACGACCCCCGCGGCGGCGAGGTCCGCCGCGTACCGCGACCAGTCCGCGTCGGCCCTGCGGCCCAGCCCGGTCGTCAGCAGCACCTCACCGCCCTCGAGGAAGGCGGTGGGGTCGAGCAGCTCGCTCGTGGTCACCCAGCGCACCGGGTCGGGTCGGGCGGGGACGACCTCCACGAGGTCCAGCCCCCGCGTCCCCAGCAGGTCGGCCACCGTCGGCATCCGCTCACCCTTGCACAGCGAACCCGCGTCCGCTGTGCACGGCGTCCACCTGACCCGCGGGGCCCCGGGCCGGGGTCCCCGCGGGTCAGGAGCCTCGCGGGTCGGGGGCGCCGGCGCCGTCCGCGGCGGCCAGGACGGCGCGCAGCCCGGCCACGAGCGCGCCGAGCCCGAGCTCGAAGGCGGCGCCCGCGGCGTCGCCCCCGCCGCGCGCGCGCACGGCCGCGGCGAAGGTCGGGGCGGAGCCGGCGTGCTCCCCGGGCTCGAAGATGTCCGGCGGCGCCTGGGTGTCCAGCGCCGAGCCGAGCACGAAGGACTCGACGGCGACGACGGCGTCGACGAGCAGGTGCTCGGGCCAGCCGCCCGCGCGCAGCCCGGCGGCCACCCGCTCGTACATGGCCAGGGTGTGCGGGGCGCCGCGCACCGGGGTGACGGCGATGACGGGCACCAGCGGGACGTGCCGGGCGTAGACCTCGCGGTAGGAGCGCGCCCAGGCGGCCAGCGCCTCGTCCCAGGGCAGCCGCCCGAACGCGGAGCAGTCCACCTCGCGGTTGACGTGGTCCTGCACCCGGCGCAGCACCTCGTTCTTGGTGCTGACGTGGTTGTAGAGCGCCGAGGGCGCCACGCCCAGCTCCCGGGCGAGGGCCGCCACGGTCAGGGCGTCGTGGCCGCGGGCCTCGACCAGCCGCACGGCCGCCTCGGTGATGCGCTCGGCCGTCAGCACCGGCTGGGACGGCCGTCCCCGGGGGCGGCGCTGCGCGCTCGTCATGCGCCCATGATCGCCCACGGGCCCGCCGCGCGGTGCTTGACACGGACTCCGGCGCCCCCGTTAATGAACCTCGATCACTTTCGCGGGCGGCGACACGGCCGTCGCAGCAGCCCGCGGCACGCGCAGCACCCCGCAGCACCCGCAGCAGTCCCAGCAGCCGAGGAACCCGGAGCCGAGATGGACACCGCCCCCGTCAGCGCACCACCCGCCCAGCAGGTCGACTGCGACGTCGTCGTGGTCGGCGCCGGGCCCGCCGGCCTGTCCGCGGCCCGCCACCTGACCCGCGCCGGCCTGGACGTCGTCGTGCTCGAGGCGCGCGACCGCGTGGGCGGGCGCACCTGGACCGACGTCGTCGACGGCGCCGTGCTGGAGATCGGCGGCCAGTGGGTCTCGCCCGACCAGACCGAGCTGCTGGGCCTGCTCGAGGAGCTGGGCATGGAGACCTACTCGCGCTACCGCGAGGGCGACTCCGTGTACGTCGGCCCCGACGGCGTGCCCGTCCGCTACCGCGGCGACGCCTTCCCCGTGCAGGAGAAGACGGCCGCGGAGATGGAGCGGCTGACCGCGCTGCTGGACGAGCTGGCCGCCGAGGTCGGCCCGGAGCAGCCGTGGGCGCACCCGCGCGCCCGCGAGCTGGACACGATCCCCTTCGCCTCGTGGCTGCGCGAGCAGTCCGCCGACGAGGAGGCCTGCCGCAACACCGGCCTGTTCATCGCCGGCGGGATGCTCACCAAGCCCGCCCACTCCTTCAGCGCCCTGCAGGCCGTCCTCATGGCCGCCTCCGCGGGCTCCTTCAGCAACCTCACCGACGAGTGCTTCATCCTCGACAAGCGCGTCGTGGGCGGCATGCAGTCGGTCTCGGAGGCGGTGGCCGCCGAGCTGGGCGGGCGCGTGCACCTGTCCACCCCCGTGCGCACGATCCGCCGCACGTCGCGGGACGGCGGGGACGAGGGCGTCGTGGTGGTCTCCGACCGCGTGGTGGCCCGGGCCCGCCGCGTCGTGGTGGCCGTCCCGCCGCCGCTGTTCAGCCGCATCTCCTTCGACCCGCCGCTGCCGCGCCGCCAGCACCAGCTGCACCAGCACCTGTCGATGGGCCTGGTCATCAAGGTCCACGCCGTCTACCCGACGCCGTTCTGGCGCGAGGACGGCCTGTCGGGCACCGCCTTCGGCGCCGACGCCCTCGTGCAGGAAATCTACGACAACACCCTGCACGGCGACGAGCGCGGCACCCTCGTCGGGTTCGTCTCCGACGAGAAGGCCGACGCGCTGTTCGCCCTGCCCGCCGACGAGCGCAGGCGCCGTGTCCTGGAGTCGATCGCCGGCTACCTCGGCGAGCGGGCGCTGGAACCCGACGTCTACTACGAGTCCGACTGGGCGGCCGAGGAGTGGACGCGCGGCGCCTACGCCGCGAGCTTCGACCTCGGCGGGCTCTCGCGCTACGGCGCCGACCAGCGCACGCCCGTCGGGCCGGTGCACTGGGCCTGCTCCGACCTGGCCGCGGAGGGCTACCAGCACGTCGACGGCGCCCTGCGCAGCGGCCGGGCCGCGGCCGCGGACGTCGTCGCCGCGCTGCGCGGCAGCGGTGCCCCCGGCTCCGCGGACGCGGTCGGCGCGTGAGCGCCCCCGCCCCGCGGCGCTACGTCGTCGCCCACGACGGCGGTGAGCGCGGCGCCGACGCGCTGGCGCTGGGAGCCGTGCTGGCCGGCTCGCTGGCCGCCGAGCTGGAGGTCGTCCTGGTGGTGCGCACCGACGACCCGTTCGGGCAGCCGTACCCGCCGGTGGGCGACGTCTCCGGGCTGGTCGCCGAGCAGGGCACCCGGCGCCTGGAGGCGGACCTGGCGCGGCTGCCCGCCGGCGTCGTCGCCCGCGCGCACGTGCGCACCGCCGCCTCGGTCCCCGAGGGGCTGCTGGAGGCCGTCGCGCAGCTGGGTGCCGCGGCGGTCGTCGTCGGCGCCGACGGCGGGGTGAACCCCTTCGGCGTCGGCCCGGTCGCGCGGGCGCTGCTGCACTCCGCGCCGGTGCCGGTCGTGCTGACCGCCGGTGCGCCGCCGACCCCGCGGCTGGAGCACCTGTACGTGGCGGTGGGCACCCGCCCGGGGGCTCAGCTGGTGCTGGCGGAGGCCGAGGAGGCCGCCGAGCGCACCGGGCTGCCCCTGCACGTGGTGAACCTCGTGCAGGTCGACGCGCGCTCCGGCGCGCCAGGACCCGCGCTGGCGCGGGTGGAGGAACTGGTGGCCAGGACCCGGGAGCGGCTCGGGAGCGAGCGGGTGGGCGTGGAGCTGGGGAGGGGCAGGACGGTGCAGGAGGCGGTGGGCTCGATCGACTGGGAGCCGGGCGGGCTGCTGCTCGTCGGTTCCTCCCGGCTGGCGCGCGGGCGGCAGACGTTCCTGGGGACCACGGCGGCGCGGATGCTGCGCCACGTCCCCGTTCCCGTCGCGGTCGTCCCGCGGGGCGAGCGGTGAGCGCCGCGACCGGGGCGCGCACCCCCGCGGCGGACGGCGCCGGGGCGGACGGCAGGTCCAAGGGCCTGGGCAGCGGCCGCGTCGGGCTGCTGGGTTCGGTGGTCATCGGCGTGTCCACCATCGCCCCCGCCTACACCCTCACGGGGGCGCTGGGCCCGACGGCCTCCGCGGTCGGCGACCACCTGCCGGCCATCTTCCTCGTCGGGTTCGTGCCGATGCTGCTCGTGGCCGTCGGCTACCGGGCGCTGAACTCCGCCATGCCGGACTCCGGCACCACGTTCACCTGGAGCTCGCGGGCGTTCGGCCCGTGGATCGGGTGGATGGGCGGCTGGGGCCTGCTGGCGGCCACGATCCTCGTGCTCTCCAACCTCGCCGGCATCGCCGTCGACTTCCTCTACCTCATGCTCGCCCAGCTCACGGGCAGGGACTCGCTGGCCGACCTGGCCGCGAACGTCCCCGTGAACGTCACGACCTGCCTGGTGTTCATGGCGCTGGCCTGCTGGGTCTCCTACCGCGGCCTGGAAGCCACCAAGGTCGTGCAGTACGTGCTCGTCACCTTCCAGCTGCTGGTGCTCGCCTGGTTCTGCGTCGCCGCGTTCACGCAGGTCGCCGACGGCAGCGCCCCGGCCGCGCTCGCGCTGCGCGCGGAGTGGTTCGACCCCTTCGGCGTGGACTCCTTCTCCGCGTTCGCCGCCGGCGTCTCGCTGTCCGTGTTCATCTACTGGGGCTGGGACGTCGTCCTCACCATGAACGAGGAGACCCAGGGTTCGCGCACCACGCCCGGGCGCGCGGCGCTGGCGACGATCGCCCTCATCGTCGTCCTCTACCTCGCGGTGGCGCTCGCCGTGCTCACCTTCTCCGGCACCGGCGAGGAGGGGCTGGGGCTGGGCAACGCCGACATCCAGGAGAACATCTTCGCCGCCCTCGCCGGGCCGGTCATGGGCCCGGCGGCCGTGCTGATGTCGCTGGCGGTCCTGGCCTCCTCGGCCGCGTCCCTGCAGTCGACGTTCATCTCCCCGGCCCGCACGCTGCTGGCGATGGGCCACTACGGCGCCCTGCCGCCGCGGTTCGCCCGCATCGTCCCGCGGTTCCAGTCGCCCGGGTACGCCACGGTGGTCGCCGGGGTGATCGCCTCGGTGTTCTACGCCGTGATGCGCGTGCTGTCCGAGGACGTGCTGTGGGACACCATCACCGCGCTCGGCATGATGGTGTGCTTCTACTACGGCGTCACGGCGCTGGCCTGCGTCTGGTACTTCCGCGGCACCTGGCGGGGGGACCTGCGCTCCTTCCTCACCACCGGCCTGGCGCCGGGGATCGGCGGCGTGCTGCTGCTGGTGTTCTTCGTGCAGACGGCCGTGGACTCCACGGACCAATCCTACGGTTCCGGCTCGCAGCTGTTCGGGATCGGCCTGGTGTTCCTGCTCGGCATCGGCGTCCTCGCCCTCGGCGTCCTCGTCATGCTCGCGCAGCGCCTGCGCCGCCCGGCGTTCTTCCGCGGCCAGACCCTCCCGCGCGAGCGCGGCACGACCGTCCCGACCACCGCGCCCCGGGCGACCGCTCCCGGGGGCACCACCGAAGGAGCCGATCAGTGAAGGACTTCCTGAACGTCGTCGACGGGGAGTCGGTGCCGGCTGCCGACGGCGCCACCACCGATGTCGTCGACCCCGCCAGCGGTCAGGTGTACGCCACCGCGCCGTTGTCGGGTGCCGCCGACGTGGACGCCGCCTACGCCGCCGCTTCCCGGGCGTT
>NZ_JBJLSF010000099.1:0-17605 GCF_050871885.1 Kineococcus aridisoli
ATCTTCCTCCAGGCGCGGGCGCCTGGAGGAAGATCACCGCGGGGGGCGGGGGTGCCGGTCAGTGCGAGACGGCGAGCCAGGCGAGCAGGTCGTGGCGGGTGATGACGCCGACGGGCTTGCCGTCCTCGACGACCACGGCGGCGTCGGCGCGGGTGAAGACCTCGCGGGCGTCGTCGACGGACTGCCCCGAGCCGACCAGCGGCAGGGCCGGGCCCATGTGGGCGCTGACCGCGTCCGACATCTTCGCCCTGCCGGTGAACAGGGCGTCCAGCAGCTCGCGCTCGGTGACGGCCCCGGCGATCTCGCCGGCCATGACGGGCGGTTCGGCGCCCACGACGGGCAGCTGCGAGACGCCGAAGTCGCGCATGATTTCGATGACGTCGTGGACCGTCTCGGTGGGGTGGGTGTGCACCAGCGCCGGCAGGCCCGCCGACTTCTGCCGCAGGACGTCACCGGCGGTGCCGCCCTCGGAGGTGTCCAGGAAGCCGTAGGAGGCCATCCAGTCGTCGTTGAAGATCTTGCCGAGGTAGCCGCGGCCGCCGTCGGGCAGCAGCACGACGACGACGTCGTCGGGGCCGAGGTCCTTCGCCGCCCGCAGCGCCGCGACGACGGCCATGCCGCAGGAGCCGCCGACGAGCAGCCCCTCCTCGCGCGCCAGGCGGCGGGTCATCTGGAAGGAGTCCGCGTCGGAGACGGCGATGATCTCGTCGGGCACCGAGGGGTCGTAGGCGCTGGGCCAGAAGTCCTCCCCCACGCCCTCGACGAGGTAGGGGCGGCCGGTGCCGCCGGAGTACACCGAGCCCTCCGGGTCGGCGCCGATCACGCGCACGACGCTGCCGTCCGCCGCGGCCTGCTCCTTGAGGTAGCGCCCGGTGCCGGTGATCGTCCCGCCGGTGCCGACGCCGGTGACGAAGTGCGTGACCCGGCCCTCGGTGTCGGCCCAGATCTCCGGGCCGGTCGTCTCGTAGTGGCTGCGCGGGCCGTGGACGTTGGCGTACTGGTTGGGCTTCCACGCCCCCTCGATCTCGCGCACGAGGCGGTCGGAGACCGAGTAGTACGACTGCGGGTCCTCCGGCGGCACGGCCGTCGGGCAGACGACGACCTCGGCGCCGTAGGCCTTGAGGACGTTGCGCTTGTCGGCGCCGACCTTGTCCGGGCACACGAAGACGCACCGGTACCCGCGCTGCTGGGCGACCAGGGCCAGCCCCACGCCGGTGTTGCCGCTGGTGGGCTCGACGATCGTCCCGCCGGGCTTGAGCGCACCCTCGGCCTCGGCGGCCTCGATCATGCGGGTGGCGATCCGGTCCTTCACGGAGCCGCCGGGGTTGAGGTACTCGACCTTCGCGAGCACCGTGCAGGCCAGGCCCTCGGTGACGCGGTTGAGCTTGACGAGCGGTGTCCCGCCCACGAGGTCGACGACGGACTCGGCGTAGCGCATGGGCCCATCATCCCGCACCGGGTGCGGGCCCCGCGCCGCAGCGCCCCACCGCTACAGCGCCCGGCGCACCCGGGCGAGCTGCTCGTGCGCGGCGGCGAGCGCCGCCGCGTCGCCGGCGGCGGCCACGTCGTGGCCGACGACGGCCAGCTGGTCGCCGAGGCCGTGCACGGCCAGCACCGGCAGCGGCCGGCGCGGCTGCCCCTCCGCGTCGGCGGCCAGGTCGGCCAGCGCCTGCGCGGCCTCGTGCAGCTGCTCGGCCCGGGTGCGCCGCTCCCCCTCCGCCGCCCGCTCCAGGCGCGTCAGGGGCAGGGCGCGCACCCGGCCGGCCTGCAGGTCCACCGAACGCACGAGCTCGGCGCGCGCGGCCGCGAGGGCCGGCGCACCGAGCTCGTCGTGCTGCTCGTCCACCTGCGAGGTCAGTCGTTGCCGCGCAGGATCGCGATCAGGCGCAGGATCTCCAGGTACAGCCACACCAGCGTCACCATCAGGCCGAAGCCGGCGCGCCAGGACTCCTTGACCGGCAGGCCGTTGCGGATGCCCTGCTCGATGTGGTCGAAGTCCAGCACGAGGAACAGCGAGGCCAGGACGACGCCGAAGGCGCTGACGACGATGGCCAGCAGGCCCCCGCCGGAGTAGACGCTGCCGATGCCGGCCAGGGCGGTGACCAGGTTGACCAGCCCGAAGACCAGGTACCCGATGGCCGCGATGCCCAGGACCTTGGTGAAGCGCGGGCTGTTGCGGATCACGCCCGTCTTGTAGGCGATGAGCATCCCGCCGAAGGCCGCGAGCGTGCCGAGGACGGCCTGCCCGACGATGCCGTCGTAGAGGGAGGCGTAGAAGGTCGAGATGGCGCCGACGAAGACGCCCTCCAGGACCGCGTAGGCGAACATGACGCCCGGGCGGACCTTGCGGGAGACCTGCGCCCAGATGCCGAGGACCATCGCGACCAGGGCGGGCCCGAGGACCAGCCCGAAGCCCATGCCGCTGCGGACGCCCAGCCAGCCGGCGCCGGCGCCGACGAGCAGCACCAGGAACAGCGACGCCGTGCGGACCACGACGTCGTCGAGGGTCATCCGGCGCGACTGCGCCGGGGTGGCGGACGGCTTGCTGTACCAGTCCTCGAGCGTGCGGGCGGAAGCGTCCGCGGGCGGGGCCTGCCGCTGCGCCGAGCTGGGCGCGTCGAACGTGGCGTAGCCGCCGCTCTTCCATTCCTTGCTGCGTGCGAAGACCGGGTTCTTGCTCTCCATGGCTCCCCTCCGGAGCAGTGCTGACGTTGCTTGCAACGGTCAAGCACCGCCGGCCGTTCCCGGGGGTCGCCGCAGCGGTGTCACGAAGTCATCACGAAGCGGGGTGCGGGCGCCGGGCGGCGCACCGCGGAGTACCCGGGACGGGACTCGAACCCGCACGCCGCGAACGGCCCGGGGGTTTAAGCCCCGTGCGCCTGCCAGTTACGCCACCCGGGCCCTGCGCAGCGACAGCATCCCAGGTCCGCGCCCCCGGCCGGCGCGGGGCCCGGTGCGCGGTCCGGCGGGAGGTCGCCTCAGCCCCGGGCGGCGCGCTCGAACTGCTCGAAGGGGTGCGACAGGGCCCCCAGCGAGACCGCCTCGCGGTGGAAGACCGCCGCCTGCAGCCAGCCGAGCAGCACTCCCGCCTTGCGGCTGGGCGTCGGCACCTTCGACAGGTGGTAGGTGCGGTGCACCAGCCAGGCCGGGTAGCCGGTCAGCCGCAGCCCGCCGACCTCGGCGACCCCCTGGTGCAGCCCCAGGGAGGCCACCGACCCCGCGCCGGCGTGCCGGTACGGCCGCGGCTGCCGCCCGCGCAGGACGGCCAGCAGGTTGTCGGCCAGCCGCCGGGCCTGCCGGACCGCGTGCTGGGCGTTGGGCGGGCAGGTGCGGCCCGGTGCGGTGAGGTCGGGCACCGCGGCGCTGTCCCCCGCGCCCCACGCCCCCTCGAGCACCCGGGGCCCGTCCGGCCCCTCGCGCACCACCCGCAGGTCGGCGCCCACGACCAGGCGCCGGTGCGCGTCCAGCGGCAGGTCGGTGCGCTCCAGCAGCGGGTGCGCCTTCACCCCGGCCGTCCACACGATCGTCCCCGCCTCGAAGCGCGAGCCGTCGGAGAGCACGACGTGCCCGTCCACGCAGGAGGTCATCGTCGTGCCCAGCCGGACGTCGACCCCCCGCGAGCGCAGGACGTCCAGGGCGTGCGCGCCCAGCCGCGGGCCCACCTCCGGCAGGATCCGCCCGCTGGCCTCGACGAGGACGAAGCGGACCTCCTGCGGGCGCAGGCCCGGGTGGAAGCGCAGCGCGTAGCGGGCCATGTCCTCGACCTCCGCCAGCGCCTCGACGCCCGCGTACCCGCCGCCGACGAACACGCACGTCAGGGTCCGGCGGCGGAACGCCCCGTCGCCGCTGGCCTCCGCCAGCTCCAGGGAGCGCAGCACCCGGTCGCGCAGGTGCACCGCCTCCTCGACGGTCTTGAAGCCGACGGCCTGCTCGGCCAGCCCCGGCACCGGCAGCGTGCGCGCGACCGAGCCGGGGGCCAGCACGAGGTGGTCGTAGCCCAGCTCCTGCTCCTGCTCGGGCGCGTCCGCCGAGCGCACCCGCGCCACCCGCTCGGCGTGGTGCACCGCGACGACCTCCCCGGTGAGCACCTCAGCACCCGGCAGGGTGCGCCGCAGCCCGACGACGACGTTGCGGGCGTCGATCGAGCCGGCCGCGGCCTCGGGCAGGAAGGGGTGGTAGGTCATGTAGCCGCGCGGGTCGACGACGGTGAGGCGGACCTCCCCGCGGTGCGCCCGGCGCAGCAGGCGCAGGCTCGCGCCCAGCCCGACGTACCCGCCGCCGACGACGAGCACGCGCGGCGGGCCGGAGGTCACCGCCGAAGCCTACGACGTCGCGTCGGAGACCCGGGACGGCGCGAGGGCGGAGCGGGCCGCTCAGCCGCCCAGCGCGGCCGCGCGCCCGACGACGGCGTCGAGCATCGGCTGCGTGAGGCGGCCGGTGGAGGTGTTCTGCTGGCTGACGTGGTAGCTGCCCAGCAGGCGGACCGGGCGCACCGGGCCGCCCAGGTCGGCCTCGGCGCCGTGCCCGAAGCGCGGCTGCGGGCGCGGCACCGCCCACCCCGCGCGCCGGGCCGCGGCCAGCGTCGAGGCCCACGCGTAGCCGCCGAGCGCGAGGACCACCCGCACCTCCCGCCCGACCAGCCGCAGCTCGCCGTCCAGCCAGGACGCGCACCGGTCGCGCTCCTCGGGGGTGGGCTGGTTGTCGGGCGGGGCGCAGCGCACCGGGGCGACGATGCGGGTGCGGTGCAGGGCGAGGCCGTCGGCCGCGTGCACCGACCCCGGCTGGTTCGCCAGCCCGGCGCGGTGCAGCGCGGCGATGATCCAGTCGCCCGAGCGGTCACCGGTGAACATCCGCCCCGTGCGGTTGCCGCCGTGGGCGGCCGGGGCCAGCCCCACGACGAGCACCCGCGGGTCCGCCACGCCCAGGCTGGGCACCGGCCGGCCCCAGTAGGGCTGGTCGCGGTAGGCGCGGCGGCGGGTGCGGGCGACCTCCTCGCGCCAGGCCACCAGGCGCGGGCAGGCCCGGCACACGCACGCGCGGCCGACGAGCTCACCGGCGTCGGCGGCGGAGCGGGCCAGCCGCAGCACCTCCGCCCCGTCGGCGGCGACGGGCGTTCCCGGCGAGGAGGGGTCCCCCGGCCAGCCGGTGCCCGGCGGGACGGGCGAGGCGAACAGCGCGCCGGTCGCCGGGTGCGGCGCCCGGTCAGCCACCGGGTCCACCGGGTCCACCGGGTCCGGTCCGCTCAGCGGGCGACGGCGTCGGCGAGGTTGTCGAGCAGCTCGCCGTAGATGCGGTCCAGGCCGCGGGGGGCGAAGGTGCGCTCGAAGAACCCGCCGACCCCGCCGGCGCCGGTCCACTCGCTGGTGACGACGACCTCGGCGGCGTCCGGGCCGTCCGACTCCACCCGCCAGGTCGTGACGAGCGAGGAGTTGCGGTCGCTCTCGACGAGGGCGTGCTTGTCGGTCGCGGACACCTCGGCGAGCACGTCGCGGACCCGCTTCTTGGTCGCGTGCAGCTTCCAGCGCACCTGGGTGCCCGGACCGTCCCCGCCGCTGACGACCTCGTAGTCGGTGAACTGCTCCGGGAGCAACCGCGGGCGGGTGCCCCGGTAGTCGGCCAGCGCGGCGAGCACCCGTTCCGCGGGGGCCTCGATGCGTCGGGTCGTCGTGGCGCTCACGGTGCTCATGGCTCCCACCCTGCCAGAGACACCGCCGCCGCCGCGTGCGGCGGCGGGCGCGGGTTCAGGTGCGCGCGGCCAGGCCGAACGCGATCCCGTCGAGGATGTCGTGCTCGCTGGTGACGACCTCGCGCACCCCGGCCGCGGCCTCGACGCGGTCGAGGACGGCGTGCCAGACCAGCGCCCCGGCGCCGATGACGTCGACGCGCCCCGGGTGCACGAACGGCATCGCGGCGCGCTCGGCGCGGCTCGCGCCCAGCAGCAGGTCGCAGGCCGCGCGCACGGCCCCCAGCGGCAACCGGACCCCGTGCAGCGCACCGGGTTCGTACGCCTGCAGACCGACGGCGGCCGCGGTGACCGTGGTGATGGACCCCGCGACGCCGACCAGCGTGCGGGTGCGCTCCAGCGGGACCTCGGCGGCGGCCGCGTCGAGGAGGGCGTCGACGTCGGCGCGGGCCGCGGCCACCTGCGCGGCGGTCGGCGGATCGCCCGGCAGGTGCCGTTCGGTCATGCGCACCGACCCCATGTCCAGCGAGCGGGCCACCTCGACGCCCTCCCCGCCGAGCACGAGCTCGGTGGACCCGCCGCCGAGGTCGACGACGAGGAAGGGCGCGGGAGCGGTGCCCAGCAGCTCGCGGGTCGCGCCGGCGAAGCTCAGGGCGGCCTCCTCCTCGCCGCTGACCACCTCGGGCGCGACGCCCAGCCGCGCGCGCACGCCCTCGGAGAACTCCTCGCGGTTGGAGACGTCGCGGGAGGCGGAGGTCGCCACGAACCGGACGGCGCCGAGGTCGACGCCGTGCCGGCGCACCAGCGCGGCGGCGGACTCGACGGCGGAGAAGGTGCGCTGCAGGGCCTCCGGCGCGAACGCACCGGTGCGGTCGACGCCCTGCCCCAGCCGCACGACGGTCATCGTGCGCTCCCGCTCGACCAGGGTGCCCGCGACGGGGTCGACGTCGGCCACGAGCAGGCGCAGCGAGTTCGTCCCGCAGTCCAGCGCCGCGACGCGGCGAGCGCTCACTCCCCGTCCCCGGCGCCGGTCCCCGCAGCCGTCCCCGTGGCCGTCCCCGTGGCCGTCCCCGTGGCCGTCCCGGCGGCCGGTGCGGGTTCGTGCGGGCACGTCGCGGGCCAGCCGCCCGCGGCGGCCAGCCGCTGCAGGGTCTCGTCGCCGAACGGGTTCACCCCGGGCCCGGCGGCCAGCGCGTGCCCGACGAGCGCGTGCAGGCACTTGACGCGGGTCGGCATGCCGCCGGCGGAGATCCCGGCGATCTCCGGGACGTCGGCGTCGCCGAGCGCGGCGCGCCGGCGCAGGTAGTCCTCGTGGGCGGCGGCGTGGGCGGCCGCCAGGGCCGGGTCGGCGGCCAGCCGCTCGGTCATCTCGCGCATCAGCCCGCTCGCCTCGAGCGTGCTGATGAGCGAGGCCGCGGGCGGGTCGACGAGGTAGTAGGTGGTGGGGAACGGCGTGCCGTCGGGCAGCCGCGGCGCGGTCTCGACGACGTCGGGGCGCCCGCACGAGCAGCGGTGGGCGATGGCCACGACACCGCGCGGGACCCTGCCCAGGCGCTCGGCGATGCTGTCGAGGTCGGCCTGCGAGGGGGGGCTGGACTGCGGGGAGGAGGTCAACGCGCTGCTCACTGGTCGGTCGAGGCGGAGCTGGACGGGCCCAGCCCCGGGATCCGGGACGTCGTCGCGGTGCCGGGGGTGCCGGCCTGCCGCAGGGACTCCCAGATGTTCTGGTACCAGGCCGCGGAGGGCTGCGGGACGCTCGCGGCGGCCTGCTGCGGGGGCACCGCGTCGGCGTCGCTGTCGCCGTCGACGACGTAGGGCACCTCGCCGGGCTTGACGTACTGCAGCCGCTGGCGGGCCTGGGTGGTGACGTAGGCGTCGTCGCGCCAGCGGGCCTGCTCGGCCTGCGCGGCCGCCAGGTCCTGCTGCTGCTGGCTGATGCGGGCGTTCAGCCGGCCGATCTCCGAGCGCTGCTCCAGCCACTTCTGCCAGCTGGGCACGAGGAAGACCGCCAGCATCAGCACGACGGCCGCGAGCACGAGGGCGCGCGGGCCGCGGGTGCGGCGCCGGTCGGCCGCCGACAGCGTGGCGCTGCTGCGGCCGCGGGCCGCGGCGGCCGGGCGGGTGGAGGCGGCGGCCGAGCGCGCGCGGGGCGCGCTCGGGCCGCGACCGGCACCCGAGCGCGACGCCGACGCGCTCCTCGCGGCGCCGCCCGTGCGGGCGGGGCTGCGGGGAGCGGTCGGACGTCGCGTCGCCATGGGTCCAGCTTCTCCCGGGGAGACCCCTCGGGCGCTCAGGCGCGCCCGGTGAAGCCCGCCGAGCGGGGGAAGGCGCGGGCACCGGCGTAGCGGCCGGCGTCGTCGAGCTCCTCCTCGATGCGCAGCAGCTGGTTGTACTTGGCCACGCGCTCGGAGCGGGCGGGGGCGCCGGTCTTGATCTGCCCCGAGCCCACGGCGACGGCCAGGTCGGCGATCGTGGTGTCCTCGGTCTCGCCCGAGCGGTGGCTCATCATGGTGCTGAACCCGTTGCGGTGCGCCAGGTCCACCGCGTCGAGGGTCTCGGTGAGCGAGCCGATCTGGTTCACCTTCACCAGCATCGAGTTGCCCGCGGACAGGTCGATGCCCTTCTGCAGGCGCTCGGGGTTGGTGACGAACAGGTCGTCGCCGACGAGCTGCAGCTTGTCGCCGAGGGCGTTGGTGATGTGCTGCCAGCCGTCCCAGTCGTCCTCGGACAGCGGGTCCTCGACGGAGACCAGCGGGTACTCGGACACCAGGCCCTCGTAGTAGCCGGTCATCCACTCCGCGGACCGCTTCGAGCCCTCGAAGTCGTAGCCGCCCTCGCCGTGGAACTCGGTGGCCGCCACGTCGAGCGCGAGCGCGATGTCGGAGCCGACGGTGAAACCGGCCTTGCCGATGGCCTCGACGATGAGGTCGAGGGCGTCCTTGTTGCTCGGCAGGTCGGGGGCGAAACCGCCCTCGTCGCCCAGGCCGGTGGCGAGCCCGCGCTGCTTGAGCACCGACTTCAGCGCGTGGTAGGTCTCCGCGCCCCAGCGCAGCGCCTCGCGGAAGGAGGACGCGCCCACGGGCGCGATCATGAACTCCTGGATGGCCACGCCGGTGTCGGCGTGGGCGCCGCCGTTGACGATGTTCATCATCGGCACGGGCAGCAGGTGCGCGTTGGGCCCGCCGAGGTAGCGGAACAGCGGCAGGTCGGCGGCGGCGGCCGCGGACTTGGCGACGGCCAGCGAGACGCCGAGGACGGCGTTGGCACCCAGGCGGCCCTTGTTCGGGGTGCCGTCCAGGTCGAGCATGACCTGGTCGATGATGCGCTGCTCGTGGGCGTCGTGGCCGACGAGCGCCGGCCCGATCTCCTCGATGACGCTCTCGACGGCCTGCTCGACGCCCTTGCCGAGGTAGCGGGCGGCGTCGCCGTCACGGCGCTCGACGGCCTCGTGGGCGCCGGTGGAGGCGCCCGAGGGCACCGCCGCGCGCGCGAACGTCCCGTCGTCGAGCAGGACCTCGACCTCGACGGTGGGGTTTCCGCGGGAATCCAGGATCTCGCGAGCTCCGACGGCCTCGATGGTGGCCACGCGCACTCCTCGTGCTTGTCGACGTCGTCTGGGTGGTGCGGCCCGAGCCTAGTCGCAGGGGGCCCCGCGGCGGCGACCCCCCGACACCGGGGGCGCGCGTGCGCGAGGATCGGTGCACGTGCGGGCACCGCGCCCGCCGGCGCCGACCGGGAGGACCACGATGAGCGAGGGCGACAACGCCTGGCGGATCCGGATCGACGGGCAGGAGCACGAGGTGGACGTCGACGTCGCCGCCATGTCCGGCAAGATCGTCGTCCGGCTGGACGGGGAGGTGCTGGAGGAGGACCGCATCTGGTTCTCCGACAAGGAGATCCGCTTCGAGCTGGGCGGGCACGAGGTGCTCGTGGAGGTGGACCTGGCCTACGGCGGCTTCTCGGTGCGCTCCTCGCTGCGCCTGGACGGCCGCCACGTGGAGCCGCTGCGCCGCTAGCGCCCCCGGCGCCGCTCAGCCCTGCAGCAGCTGCCAGCCCAGCCGGCCGGCGCCCACCAGCCCCGACATCCGCGGCAGCTGCGAGGGCGTGATGCGCACGTCGGCCAGGTGCGGGTAGACGGCCAGCTCGGCGTAGGCGCGCCGCAGCGGGTCGAAGAGGACCTCGCCCGCCGAGGCCACGCCGCCGCCGACGACGACGTCGGAGAGGTCGAACAGCGCCGCCGCGGACAGGAACGCCGACGCCAGCGCCCGGGTGCCGGCGGCGATGACGTCGGTGGCGACCGGGTCGCCGGCGCGGGCGTCCGCGGTCAGCGCCCTGGCGTCGGCGGCCTCGCCGGCGCGCCAGCCGCGCGCCTGCGCGGCGCGCACCATGGCGGGCCCGCTGGCGTACGCCTCGACCACGCCCAGCGCCCCCGAGCCGGGCAGCAGCTCGCCGTCGAGCACCACGCCGACGTGGCTGATGAACCCCGCGTTGCCGGACTTGCCGGTCAGGATGCGCCCGTCCAGGACGATCCCGCCGCCGATGCCGGTGGAGACCACCACGCCCAGCACCGAGGGCGAGCCGGCGGCGGCGCCGATCCACTGCTCGGCCGCCGCGAAGCACTGCCCGTCCTGGGCCAGCGCCGCGCGCACCGGCCGCCCCAGCGCCCGCGAGGCGGCGTCGGCCACGTGCCCGGTGAGGGGGAAGCCGCGCAGCGAGGGGATGTTCACCGGGTCGACGGTGCCGCGCACGGCGTCCACCGGCCCGGCCGAGCCGATGCCGACGACGTCGGCGACCTCGGCGGGGTCCACGCCGTGCGCGGCCGCGTCGGCGACGACCTCGGCGACCAGGCCGGCGAGCGCGCGGGCCGCTGCGGCCGCGTCGCGGGCGTCGGTGGGCACCTCGCGCTCGGCCCGCACCCGCCCGTCGGCCGCCACCAGGCCCGCGGCGATCTTCGTGCCGCCGATGTCGAGGGCGAGGACGCAGGGCCCCGCGGGCACGTCCTGCGCGGGGGTCGGCGGCGTCGTCGGCGTCGTCGTCACGCCGGGAACCTACCGACCCGCCGCACCGCGGGCGGACTCCGCCGCGCGGGCGGCGCCCTCCAGGCGCCGGGTCGCGGTGCGCAGCGCCGCCTCCGGGTCCAGCCCCGCGGCGTGCGCCTGCCGCACGAGCGCGAGCAGCCGCCCGCCGAGCGCGTCCTCGTCCAGCTCCGGCGGCGCGCTCACCGGCTCCTCCAGACCGGCGCGCTGCAGGCGCCCGAGGACCTTGTCGGCGCGCGCCAGCGCCGGCAGCTGCAGCGGGATGCCGTCGAGCACGCTCTCGCGCCGCTTCTCCGCGGCCTTGATGGCGTCCCAGCGGCCCTGCAGGTCCTCGGCGGCGACCTCGCCGGCGAACACGTGCGGGTGGCGCCGCTCGAGCTTGGTGACGATCGCGTCGGCGACGTCGTCGACGTCGAAGCCCTCGGCCGGGTCCTCCGCGGCGACCCGGGCGTGGAAGACCACCTGCAGCAGCAGGTCGCCCAGCTCGTCGCGCAGCTCCTCGCGGGTGCCGTTCTCCACGGCGTCGACGACCTCGTAGCTCTCCTCCACCAGGTACCGCAGCAGCGAGGAGTGCGTCTGGCGGGCGTCCCACGGGCAGCCGCCCGGCGAGCGCAGCCGGTCCATGACGGCGACGAGGTCGAGCAGCCGGGACCCGGCGGGGGTGGAGTCGCTCACCGG
The DNA here is from genome assembly GCF_050871885.1 of Kineococcus aridisoli. NCBI lineage: Bacteria > Bacillati > Actinomycetota > Actinomycetes > Kineosporiales > Kineosporiaceae > Kineococcus > Kineococcus aridisoli. Next base: position 11,398 of record NZ_JBJLSF010000099.1, read on the forward strand.
CCGCACGCTACCGGCGCCTCACCGCGCGCCGGCGGCCACCGCCGCCGGCTGGTCCAGCAGCACCGCGTTGACGAACTCGGTGGCCCAGGCGAGGACCTCGGCGTCGCGCAGCGGCTTGCCGCCGATGCGCGCGGTCATCGGCGCGGGCACCAGCGCCACCGACAGCGCCGGCTTGAGCAGGGTGCCGGGGTACAGCCGCTTCAGCCGCAGCTCCTTGGACTCCGGCAGGTCGATGGGCGCGAAGCGGACCTGCTTGCCCTGCAGCGAGACCTCGCGCAGCCCGCCGCGGCGGGCCGCGATGCGGAACTTCGCGACCTCCAGCAGGTTGAGCACCGGCTGCGGCGGGGTGCCGTAGCGGTCGACGAGCTCGGCGTGCAGCTCGGCGAGGTCGGTCTCGGCGTCGGCGGCCGCCAGCCGCCGGTAGGCCTCCAGCCGCAGCCGCTCGCTGGGGACGTAGTCGTGCGGCAGGTGCGCGTCGACCGGCAGCTCGATCTTCACCTCGGTCGGCTCCGGCTCGGCGTCGCCCTCGGCCCCCGGCACCTGGTTGCGCACGTCGGCGACGGCGTCGGCGACCATCCGCATGTAGAGGTCGAACCCGACGCCGGCGATGTGGCCGGACTGCTCCCCGCCGAGCATGTTGCCGGCGCCGCGGATCTCCAGGTCCTTCATCGCCACCGCCATGCCGGAGCCGAGGTCGGTGTGCTGGGCGATCGTCGCCAGCCGGTCGTGCGCCGTCTCGGTCATCGGCTTGTCCGGCGGGAAGAGGAAGTAGGCGTACGCGCGCTCGCGGCCGCGACCGACGCGCCCGCGCAGCTGGTGCAGCTGCGACAGGCCCATCGTGTCGGCGCGCTCGACGATCAGGGTGTTGGCGTTGGAGATGTCCAGGCCGGTCTCCACGATCGTCGTGCACACCAGCACGTCGAACCGCTTCTCCCAGAAGTCCAGGACCACCTGCTCCAGGCGGTGCTCGCCCATCTGCCCGTGGGCGGTGGCGATGCGCGCCTCGGGCACGAGCTCCTTCAGGTGCGCGGCGGTCCGCTCGATCGACTGCACCCGGTTGTGGATGTAGAAGACCTGCCCCTCGCGCAGCAGCTCGCGGCGGACGGCGGCGGCGATCTGCTTGTCCTCCTGCCCGCCCACGTAGGTCAGGACGGGGTGGCGCTCCTCCGGCGGGGTGGCCAGCGTCGACATCTCGCGGATGCCGGTGACGGCCATCTCCAGCGTGCGCGGGATCGGCGTCGCGCTCATCGCCAGCACGTCGACGTTGGTGCGCAGCGTCTTCAGCGCCTCCTTGTGCTCGACGCCGAAGCGCTGCTCCTCGTCGACGACGACCAGGCCGAGGTCCTTGAAGCGGACCTCCCCGCTCAGCAGGCGGTGCGTGCCGATGACGACGTCGACGGAGCCGTCGGCCAGGCCGGCGATCGTCTCCTTGGACTCCGTGCCGGAGGTGAAGCGCGAGAGCGGCTTGACCGACACCGGGAACTGCGCGAAGCGCTCGGCGAAGGTCTTGAAGTGCTGCTGCACCAGCAGCGTCGTCGGCACGAGCACCGCGACCTGCTTGCCGTCCTGGACGGCCTTGAACGCCGCCCGCAGCGCGATCTCCGTCTTGCCGTAGCCGACGTCGCCGCAGATGAGGCGGTCCATCGGGACCGGCTTCATCATGTCGGCCTTCACCTCGTCGATGCTGGCCAGCTGGTCGGGCGTCTCCACGTACGGGAAGGCGTCCTCCAGCTCGCGCTGCCACGGGGTGTCCGGGCCGAACTGGTGGCCCTTGGTGGCCATCCGCGCCGAGTACAGCTTGATGAGGTCCCCGGCGATCTGCTTGACCGCCTTGCGGGCCCTGCTCTTGGTCTTCGCCCAGTCCGAGCCGCCCATCTTCGACAGCGTCGGCGTCTCGCCGCCGGTGTAGCGGGTCACCTGGTCGAGGGTGTCGGTGGGCACGAACAGCCGGTCGCCGGGCTGCCCGCGCTTGCTGGAGGCGTACTCCAGCACGAGGTACTCGCGGGTGGCGCCCTGGACCGTGCGCTGCACCATCTCCACGAAGCGGCCGATGCCGTGCTGCTCGTGGACGACGAAGTCCCCCGGCTGCAGGGTCAGCGGGTCGACGGCGTTGCGCCGGCGCCGCGGCGCCATCCGCCGCATGTCCTTGGTCGACTGCCCCCCGACACCGGTGATGTCTGCCTCGGTGACCAGCGCCGTGCGCAGGCCCTCGGCCACGAAGCCGTGCTCGACGCTCGCGGTGGTCACGAGGACGACCGAGGGGGCCGGCTCCTCGACGAGGTCGTCCACCAGCCGCGCCGGCACGTCCTCGCCGGAGAGCACCTCGACCAGCCGCTTGGCGGGGCCGTGGCCCTCCGTGGTCACCACGATGCGCCAGCCGGCCGAGGCGAGCTCGCGCAGGTCCGCCAGCGCCTTCTCCGTCTCCCCGCGGTAGCCGGCGACGTCGCGGGCGGCCACGCGCAGGATGCGCACGTCCTCGAGGTCGCGCAGGTCCTCGTCGGCGGTCAGCGAGGTGATCGACCACCACGGCCGCCCCGTCGCCTCGGCGTGCGCGCGCACCTGCGCGAAGGTCCAGAACGAGGAGGCGCCCAGGTCCACGGGGGCGGCCCCGCCGACGGAGGCGTTCATCCAGGCCGCCTCGAGGAACTCCGCCCCGGTGGCCACGAGGTCGTGGGCGCGGGCGCGCACCTTCTCGGGGTCGGCCAGCACGACGTGGGTGCCGGCGGGCAGGACGTCCAGCAGCGGCTCCATGCCGTCCACCAGGGCCGGGGCCAGGGACTCCATGCCCTCGACCGCGATGCCCTCGGCGATCTTGGTGAGCACGTCGGCGGCCTCGGGGTGGGCCTGCACCAGCGCGGCCGCGCGCCGGCGCACCTCCTCGGTGAGCAGCAGCTCGCGGCACGGCGGGGCCCACACCCCGTCCGGCTCGACCTCCAGGGTCCGCTGGTCGGCCACGGAGAAGGAGCGGACCTCCTCGACCTCGTCGCCGAAGAACTCCACGCGCAGCGGGTGCGGGCGGGTGGGCGGGAAGACGTCGAGGATGCCGCCGCGCACGGCGAACTCCCCGCGCCGCTCGACCATGTCGACGCGGCTGTAGGCCGCCGCGGACAGCGCCGCCACGACGGCGTCCAGGCCGACCTCGTCGCCGGCGCGCAGCCGCACCGGCTCCAGGTCGGCCAGCCCGCGCACCAGCGGCTGCAGCACCGCGCGCACGGGCGCGACGACGACGCGGACCTCGCCGGTGGTGGGATCGTCGGGCGAGGGGTGCGCCAGGCGGCGCAGGACGGCCAGCCGCTGCGCGACGGTGTCGCTGCGCGGGGACAGCCGCTCGTGCGGCAGCGTCTCCCAGGCGGGGAACTCCGCGACGGCGTGGGCGGGCAGGTAGCAGCGCAGCCAGGTCGCCAGGTCCTCGCTCTCGCGGCCGGTGGCGGTGACGACGAGCAGGGGGCGCTCGGCGGCGAAGGCCGCCAGCAGCGCGGGACGCACGCCGAGCGGCGCCACGACGTCGAGCGCCTGGCTGCCGCCCTCGCGGGCGGTCTCGACGGCCGCGCGGACAGCGGGTTCGGTGCGCAGGACGTCGAGCAGGCCGGTGAGGCTCACGGACACTCCGTCAGGAGGGGGCGGGGGGTGCCTCCAGCCTACGTCCGGGCCCGGACGCGCACCGCCCGCCGTCGGGCCGCCGGCCCCGGACCGCGCATCGCTACTGTCGGCGCGTGTCCGGCCCCTCCGCGTCCTCGCCCGCCGAGCCCTCCGCCGAGCCCTCCGCCGAGCCCTCGCCGCGCGCGCGGCGGTCCGCCCGCCGCGCCGGTCGCCGGCGCGGCCCGCTGCGGCTGCTGCTGGGCCTGCTCGCCCTCGTGCTGCTGGCCTGGGTGGCGGCCGTCGCCGTCAGCGGCGTGCAGGCCGGCCTGGCGCTGCGGCGGGTGGCCGACGCGGTGCCGGGGCTGGAGGCCGCCGTGCGCGAGCAGCGCTTCGACGACGCCGTCGGCCTGGCCCGCGGGGTCGCCGACGACTCCGGCAGCGCCGACCGGGCCACGCGGCAGCTCCCCTGGCGCCTGGCCGAGCACGTCCCGTGGGTCGGCGACCAGCTGCGGGCCGTGCGCGGCGGGGCGCAGGCGGCGGCGGTGCTCACCGAGCCCCTGCCCGACGCGCTGGCGGTCGCCGAGCGGGTGGTCGGCGACGGCCTCGTCTCGGCCGACCAGACGGTGGACGTCGCCGGGGTGCAGGCCCTGGCCCCGGTCGTCACCGACTACCGCGACCGGGTGGCCAGCGCCCGCGCGAGCCTGGCCGGCACCCGCGGCGACGCCGTCCTGGGCGTGCTCGCCGAGCGCCTGGACCCGGTCTCGGCGCAGCTGGACGAGGTCGCCGGCCCGCTGGGCACCGCCGCCGACGTCGTGCCGCAGCTGCCGGCGCTGCTGGGCGCCGACGGTCCCCGCAGCTACCTGGTGGCCTTCACCAACCCCGCCGAGATCCGCCCCGTGCAGGGCATCGTGGGCGCCTACGCCTACGTCTCGGTCGACGCCGGGCGCATCTCCCTGGTGCGCACGGGTTCCGACGACGACCTCTACGCGTTCCGGGCGGACGTGTCCGCGGTCGGCCCCGAGTACGCCGCCCTCTACGGCGACGACGCGGCGCGCGTGCAGAACCTGACGATGGGCGGCAGCGCCGACGAGGCAGGGGTGCTGACCTCCTCGCTCGTCACGGCGGCGGGGTTGCCCACGCCGGACGTCGTCGCCTTCGTCGACCCGGTGGGGCTGGCGCAGCTGCTCGGCCCCGAGCACGCCGCGCTCGAGCTCGGCCCCTTCGGCACCGTGGCGACCGCGGACCTGGCCGGGGTGCTCATGCACGACGCCTACGTGCGCTACGACGACGACCAGGTCGCCCGCAAGGCGTTCCTCACCGCCACCTCGGCCGCGGCCTTCGGGGCCGTGCTCGCCGACGGGCTGTCCACCGCGACCCTCGAGGGTGCGCAGCGCGCCGTCGACTCCGGCCACCTCGCGCTGTGGTCCTCGCGGCCCCAGGAGCAGGCGGCCCTGGTGGCCGCGGGCGTCGCGGGCGTCCTCGGCGACCCGGCCGCGGCCGGTGCGACGGCGCGCATCGGGCTGACGAGCACCATCCCCTCCAAGCTGGACTACTGGCTGCAGCCCGCCGTGGAGGTGCGGGCCCCCTGCGCGCGGGGGCCGCAGGAGGCCACCGGCTCGCTGCAGCTGACGCTCGTCAACCCGGTGCCCGAGCGGATCCCGGACTACATGAGCAACTCCACCGCCCGCACCGCCGCGGGGGCGCGCACGGCGCGCGACACCGTCTCGCTGTGGATCCCGCCGTGGGTGGGCCTGGACTCCGTCAGCGTGGACGGCACGGGCGTCGACGCGGCCGTCGACACCGAGGAGGGCTGGCGGCTCGTGCGGGTGTCCGTGGAGGTCCCGCCGCACACGCCGGTCGTCGTGCGCTGGCAGCTGCGCGGACCCGCGGACGCCCTCCCCCGCGAGGTCAGCGGCCCCACGACCGCCACCGCGCCCGTCGTCGCGGCGGGTGCCTGCACGCCCTGACCCCCGGCACGAGACGACGCGGCGCCGGCCACCCGCCCGGGCTCACCCACCCGCGCTCACCCGTCCGTGCTCACCCGTCCGTGGCAAGGCGGTAACGCTCCGACACGCGATCCTCCCGATGGGCTCGATCGGCTGGACTCGGACGTCACTCTCCGCCATCCTGGGGGCCGCCTCGCGATCACAGAGACCAGCGGGGTCGTCGAACTGGGGGGAATCACCGTGCGCAAGACCACTGCCCGTCTCGCAACCGCTGGAGCGCTGACCATCGCCGCGCTGGGCACCGGCGTCGGCGCCGCCGCCGCCGGGACCGCGTACGCCCCGGGGACCCCGACCCCGTCCACCCCGGCGGTCACGCCGTCCGTGAGCCCCTCGACCGGTGGCGGCGGCACGCCCAGCACGACCACGCCGGCCGTGACGCCGTCCGTGAGCCCCTCCACCGGCGGCTCCGGTCCCGCTCGCACCAGCACCCCGGGTGCGGTCGCCGGCAGCGACGACGAGCTCGCCTACACCGGCGCCGACGTCCTGCCCTGGGCCGCCGCGGGGACCGTCCTGGTGCTGGGGGGCACCGCGATGGTCGTCGCCGCGCGCCGCAAGCCGAGCCGCTCGCACTGACCGGCTGATCCGCCGAGACCGCAGGCCCCCGCCGACACCGTCGGCGGGGG
>NZ_JBJLSF010000100.1:0-17372 GCF_050871885.1 Kineococcus aridisoli
CCCCCCCCCCCCCCCCCCCCCCCCCCCCCCCCCCCACCCCCCCCCCCCCCCCCCCCCCCCCCCCCCCCCCCCCCCCGCCCCCCCCGCCCCCCCCCCCCCCCCCCCCCCCCCCCCCCCCCCCCCCCCCCCCCCCCCCCCCCCCCCCCCCCCCCCCCCCCCCCCCCCCCCCCCCGGAGCGGGGAGCGGGTGGTGACGGTGCGCTGCGAGCGGGTGACGTCGCGCCACCGGGAGGGTGACGTGCGGTCCGGTGCCGTCAAGGGTCACCCGGTGGGGGACGACACCGCTGGCATGGTGAGGCGAGACGGTGACCGGGCGAGCGGCACGCCCGAGGCGGAGCTCCTGCGGGACGGGCCGCTGCTGGCCGGCGGTCCCGCCGCCCGCAGCGCCGCGGCGGTGCGCCGCGAGCTCGCCGAGCTGCCGCTGCCCGCGCTGCGCCGCCGCCGCGACCTGCTGGCCGCGGAGCTGCGCCGCGTGCAGCACTGGAGCCGGCTCGTGCGCGCCCGCCGCGACCTGCTCGTGGCGGCCGCCTGCGGGCCCGAGGAGCTCGCCGTGCCGGTCGAGGCCGCCGCGCACGGCGGTCCGCTGGAGGTCCACCTGGCCGCCGGCGCCCCCCTCGACGGCGCCCTGCCCCCGGCGCTGTCCGACGACGTGGACGTGCAGCAGCTGGACCCCGGCGCCGGGCTGCGGGCCCTGGTGCTGCTCGAGCGGCCCGCCGGCGGCGGCCTGCCCGAGCAGCTGCAGGAGCTGACCGCCGCCCAGCGCCGGCTGGAGGAGTACGCCGCGGCCCTGGAGGCCGAGCGCGGCGCCGCCACGCAGGTGCTCGCCGAGCGCCTGGAACTGCTCCTGGGCCGGCGCGCGGGGCTGCCGGCCGGCTGACCCCGCGGGGCGGGCGCCGGCGTCCCGGCGGTCCCCGCGGGCCGTCGTGGGGCAGACTGTCGGGCGAGGCGTCGAGGTGACGTGCGTCACGAACGGGGAGGTCGTCGGTGGAGCAGGGGCAGGTCGAGAGCGCACCGGAGGCCGAGCGGCTCGGTGACGTGGTGCGGCGCGCGCCGCTGTTCGCCGCCCTGGACGACACGGCGTCGGCGGAGCTGCTGGAGTCGATGGAGTCCGTCCACCTCGAGCGCGGGCAGCAGCTGTTCGCCGAGGGCGAGCCGGGGGAGCGCGTCTACGTCGTGCGCACCGGCAAGATCAAGCTGGTCCGCAGCTGGCCCGACGGCCGGGAGAACCTGCTGGCCGTCCTGGGGCCGGGCGAGATGTTCGGCGAGCTGTCGCTGTTCGACCCCGGCCCGCGCACCAGCTCCGCGCGCGCGGTCTCCGAGGCCGAGCTGATCGCCCTCGGCCACGACGACATGATGCGCTGGCTGACCCGGCGCCCCGAGGTCGCCAAGCACCTGCTGCAGGCGCTGGCCCAGCGGCTGCGCCGCACGAACGTCGCGCTGGCCGACCTCGTCTTCACCGACGTCCCCGGCCGCGTGGCCAAGGCGCTGCTGGACCTCTCGCGCCGCTTCGGCCGCCCCATCGCCGACGGCCTGCTCGTGGCCCACGACCTCACCCAGGAGGAGCTGGCCCAGCTCGTCGGCGCCTCCCGGGAGACGGTGAACAAGGCGCTCGCGGACTTCGCCTCGCGCGGGTGGCTGCGCCTGGAGGCGCGCGCCGTCGTCCTGCACGACGTCGAGCGCCTGGCCAAGCGCGCCCGCTGACCCGCTGACCCACCGGTTTCGCTGAGCCACCGGCCCGCGGTGCCCCGCCGGGTCAGGGCAGCCGCACGCCCAGGTGGCGCAGGTGCGCGCGCACCGAGGACTCCGCTGCCCGCGCCAGGGCCCCGGTCGGCTCGCCGTGCACGGCGCGCACCACGGCGGCCACGTCCGGCGCCCCGGCCTCCACGGCCGCGCGCACCTGCGCCAGCCGCTGCTCGCGGTGCTCCAGCTGCGTGCGCAGCGCCGCCGCGACGTCGGTGCGGGCGGGCCCGTGACCGGGCAGCAGCACCCGCGCGTCCAGGGTCAGCAGCCGCCGCAGCGAGGCCAGGTGGTCGCCGAGGTCGCCGCCCTCGGCGATCACGGTGCTGCCGCGCCCGAGCAGCGTGTCGCCGGTGAGCAGCTCCCCGGTCCCCAGCAGCACGCACAGCGAGTCGGCGGTGTGGCCGGGGGTGGCGAGCACCCGCAGCCGCAGCCCCGCCACCTCGTGCACGGCCCCGTCGGCGCCGCCGGGGCCGCCGCTGCGCAGCACGGGGGCGGGGTGCTCGGCGAGGAAGGCGTCCAGGCCGCCGACGTGGTCGGGGTGGGAGTGGGTGGCGACGACGAGCGCGACGGTGCGCCCGGCCAGCGCGGTGGCCACGGCCGCCCGGTGCGCGGGGTCGTCCTCGCCGGGGTCGACGACGACGGCGGTGGGCGCACCGGGGGCCGGCAGCAGCCAGGTGTTGGTGCCCTCCAGCGTCATCGCCGAGGGGTTGCCCTGGAGCACGCAGGTGGCCCGGTCGCCGACCGGGCCACCCCTCCAGGGCCGTGCCGCGCCCTCAGGAGCGGACACGCACCACGATCTCGACCTCGACGGGGGAGTCCATCGGCAGCACCGAGACCCCGACGGCGCTGCGGGCGTGCCGGCCGGCCTCGCCGAAGACGGCCTGCAGCAGCTCGGAGGCGCCGTTGACGACGGCCGGCTGGCCGGTGAAGGCCGGGTCGCTGGCGACGAAGCCGACGACCTTGACGACCCGCTCGATGGCGTCGACACCGCCCGCGACGCCGGCGGCCGCGGCGATCGCGTTGAGCGCGCAGGTGCGCGCCAGCCCGTGCGCCGTCTCGGGGTCGACGAGCCCGTCGCCCTGGCCGACCTTGCCGGTCAGCGGCAGCGCGCCGTCGGTGAACGGCAGCTGCCCGGAGGTGTGGACGAGGTCGCCGTCGCGCAGCGCGGGCACGTAGGAGGCCACGGGCGCGGCCACCGGCGGCAGCGCCAGGCCGAGCTCGGCCAGCCGTGCGGAGGCGCTCACCGCTCCCCGCTGGGGCGCTTGAGGTAGGCGACGAGGCCGTTGCCGTCGGGGCCGGTGAGGACCTGGACGAGCTCCCACCCGTCGCTGCCCCACTGGTCGAGGATCTGCTTCGTCGCGTGGACGATGAGCGGGACGGTCGCGTACTCCCACGTGGTCATGGGCGTCACCGTAGTGCGCCCGCGGCCGCGCGGGAGCCCCCCGGGGAGCTCCCGCTTCGGCGTCCGGGCGCGCGGCGGTCCTCAGACCGCGGCGACCCGCTCCTCGAGCGCGTCCACGCACCCGGCCGGCACCGTCGTGCCGGAGCCGGTGACCGCACCGGCGGCGGTCGACAGGTGCGCGTCGCGGGCGGCCTCCAGCAGCCGCCGCCACGAGAGGACGTTCGGCCGGCGCTTGAGCAGCGCCCGCCGCTCCCGCTCGGTCATCCCGCCCCACACGCCGAACTCGATGCGGCTGTCCAGCGCGTCCGCGAGGCACTCGGTGCGCACGGGGCACCCCCCGCAGATCTGCTTGGCACGGTTCTGCGCCGAACCCTGCACGAACAGCTCGTCCGCCGAGCTCGACTTGCACGCTCCGCGGCTGGCCCACTCCAACGTCCAGACCATCGACGGCCCCTCCCGTCAACGCCCGTCCCGGCCCGCCGCGTCGCGGCGGTTCCCCCCGGTCCCGGCGAACCTGTGAATCCCCCTGTTGCCCCGTGGTGGGGCACGTCCGCAGCGTAGGCTGGCCGGTGCGGCAGGCCCTAGAGCCTCTTGTGACGAACGTGCGTAGTCACTTCGGGCTACCCCTCCCGGCTCAACCTCACTGCGTGTAGCGAAGCGGTCACGATCCTGCGGAGCGCTCGCGGAGGAGCCGTTCGCGCTCTGGACCTGGCGGGGGCGGCGCTTACCCTGGGCGCATGGCTCCTCGCCCCACGCGCCGCCCCGTCTTCCGGCTGCTCGGCGCCTTCGCCGCCGTGAGCGTCGCCGCGGGCGTGCTCGGCGCCGGTCTCGTCGTGCCCGCGGTGGCCGCCTCCGGCAGCCTCACCAGCGAGGGCGTGGACATCTTCGACGAGCTGCCCGCCGACCTGGGCGACCAGTCGCTGTCGGAGGCCACGACGATCCTGTACTCCGACAACACGGTCATGGCGCGGGTCTACGACCAGAACCGCATCGTCATCGGCTTCGACCAGATCGCGCCGGTGATGAAGGACGCGATCCTGTCCATCGAGGACTACCGCTTCTACGAGCACGGCGCCGTCGACCTCAAGGGCATCGTGCGCGCGCTGGTCTCCAACGCCGGCGGCGGCGGCACGCAGGGCGCCTCGACGCTGACGCAGCAGTACGTCAAGAACGTCCTCGTCGAGCAGGCCGTGGAGCGCGGCGACACCGAGGCCGCCGCGGCCGCCACCGAGGCCGACGGCGTCGAGGGCTACTCGCGCAAGCTGCGCGAGATGAAGCTCGCCGTCGGGGTCGAGAAGGAGATGTCCAAGGACGACATCCTCACCGGCTACCTCAACGTGGCGTACTTCTACAACGGCGTGTACGGCATCGAGGCCGCCTCCCGCTACTACTTCAACAAGCCCGCCGCCGAGCTGCAGCTGCCCGAGGCCGCGCTGCTCTCCGGGCTCGTGCAGAACCCCGTCGCCTACAACCCGATCAAGAACCCGGACGCCTCGGTCAAGCGCCGCAACGTCGTGCTCGACCGCATGCTCGCCATCGGCAAGATCGACCAGGCCACCCACGACGCCGCCGTCGCGGCCCCCATCGGGCTGAACGTGCAGCCGGTGCAGCAGGGCTGCATCAACGCCGGGTCCGCGGCCTACTTCTGCGACTACGTCACCCGCATCGTCGAGACCGACCCGGCGTTCGGCGCCACCGAGGACGACCGCAAGAAGCTGCTGCGCTCCGGCGGCCTGACGATCAGGACGACGCTCAACCCGCAGGTCCAGCAGACCACCCAGGACGCGGTGAACGAGGGCGTCAACCCGGGCCAGCGGCCCCGGATGGCCGCCTCCGTCGTCCAGCCGGGCACCGGGCAGATCCTCGCGATGGCCCAGGACACGGTCTTCTCCGTGGACACCGACCAGGTCGGCGTCACGCAGATCAACTACAACGTCGACAAGATGTACAACGGCGGCAACGGCTTCCAGACCGGCTCGGCGTTCAAGGCGTTCACGCTCGCCGAGTGGCTGAAGTCGGGCAAGTCGCTCAACAGCACGATCAACGCCCCGCACAGCGGCAACGACGCCTTCAGCGAGTTCACCGCCTGCGGGGTCAAGCCGCGCGACTCGACGCGCTACGCGTACTTCAACGCCGAGTCCAACGAGGGCGGCGTCATGACCATCCGCGAGGCCACCGCGAAGTCGGTGAACACCGCCTACGTGGAGATGGAGAAGCGCCTGGACCTGTGCGGCATCGCGGCGACCGCGCAGTCGCTGGGCGTGCACCTGGCCAACCCGGACAACGGGTCCGTGCCCGCGCAGAAGGCGCACGACATGAGCAACACCAACGACGCCAACGGCGGGGTCAACACCGACCTCTACGTCAGCCCTTCGCTGACGCTGGGCGTCAACGAGATCGCCCCGCTGGCGATGGCCGGGGCCTACGCCGCCTTCGCCGCCGACGGCACCTTCTGCAAGCCGATCGCGATCACCGAGGTGCTCGACACGAACGGCAAGCCGCTGGCCATCCCGAACGCCGACTGCAAGCAGGTCCTGGACCCGAACGTGGCGCGCAACGTCACCTCGGCGCTGGGCAGCGTCATCTCCAACGGCACCGGCGGCTCGGCGCGCATCGGCCGGCCGGCCGCCGGCAAGACGGGCACCACGAACGACTCCTCCGACGCCTGGTTCGTCGGCTACACCCCGCAGCTGTCGTCGGCGGTCTGGATGGGCCACGCGGACGGCACCTCCTCGCTCAACCGCGAGCGCATCAACGGCAAGGGCCGACGCACGATCTTCGGCGGCACGATCTCCGCACCGACGTGGAAGAACATCGTCGGCCCCGCCTCGGAGCAGCTGGGCCTGCCCGAGGTCGGCTTCCCCGAGGCCAGCAACGCCGGCCTGACGACGACGAACTCCGACGGCAGGATCCGCGTGCCCAGCGTCGTGGGCCAGTCCGTCGAGTCGGCGCGCAGCGAGCTCGAGGAGGCCGGCTTCCGGGTCCGCGTCGCCGCGGGCACCGTCGCCTCCAGCAACGTCCGCAGGGGCCTGGTGGCCAGCCAGAGCGCCCGCTCGGCCACCGCCGGGGCGACGATCACCATCACCCGCAGCTCCGGCCCGGCGCCCAGGCCGACCCAGCAGCCGACGCAGCAGCCGGAGCCCACGCAGGCGCCCACCCAGGCGCCCAGCCAGGCACCGGCGCCCCCGGCGGACGGCGCCCAGCCACCCGCCCCGCAGCCCGCCGCGGCCGAATCGGCCGAGGGCTGAGCGGTGCCGGGGAAGGCGGGCGGCGAGCGGGCCCTCGTCGACGACCTGGCGCTGCTCACGCTGTCCCCGGCGACGGGGCGGCCGCTGACCGACGCCAACCGCACGCCGCCGCTGCTGGCGGGGGCGCTGCTGATGGACCTGGCGCTGCGCGAACGCGTCGTGGCGGGCGAGCGCAGCCGCTGGTGGGGTTGGCAGCTGGAGGTCGTGGACACCTCGCCCACCGGTGACGCGCTGCTCGACGAGGCGCTGGGCAGGCTGCGCCGCAGGAGCGTCCACGCCCGCGGCGCCGTCCAGCGCATCGGCGGCCACCGCACCGCGGGTGCCGTCCGCCGGCGCCTGGTGCGGGACGGCATGGTGCGCCACGAACCGGGCGGCTTCCTCAGGCTGAACCGCTGGTACCCGGACGCCGCCGCCCGCGACGAGCTCGTCGCGGCCGTCGCCGCGGCGCTGGAGGCCCCCGACCCGGCGGCGGTGCCCCCGCGCACCGCCTCGCTGGTCTCGCTGCTGCACGCCGTCGGCGCGCTCGGCAAGGTGGTACCGCAGCTCGGGCTGTCCCGCGGGGAGCTGCGCGAGCGCGGGAAGGCGTTCGCCGACGGCGACTGGGCCGGTCAGGCCGTCTCCGCCGCCGTCCAGGCGGCGCAGGCCGCCGTCATGAGCGCCGTGGTCACCACGACCGTCGTGACGGCGGGCGCCTCCTCCTGAGGGCCGCGCTCAGCCCTGCAGGCGGGCGCGCACGGCCCCCGACAGCCGCTTGCCGTCGGCGCGGCCGGCGACCTTGCCCTTGAGCGAGGACATCACCGCGCCCATCGCACCCATGCCCGTCAGGCCCTCGGAGGTCGCCACGAGCACGGCCTCGTCGACGAGCGCGGCGAGCTCGTCGTCGGTGAGCGGGGTCGGCAGGTAGGTCTCCACCACGCCCAGCTCGGCGCGCTCGCGCTCGGCCTGCTCGGTGCGCCCGGCGCCCTCGTAGGCCTCGGCCGCCTCGCGGCGCTTCTTCGCCTCGCGCTGCAGGACGGCGACGACCTCCTCGTCGCTCAGCGTGCGGGCGCTCTTGCCGGCGACCTCCTCGCCGCGCACCGCCGTCAGGACCATTCGCAGGGTCGCCGAGCGCAGCTCGTCGCGCGCCTTCATGGCGGTCGTCAGGTCGGCCTGCAGGGAGTCCTTGAGGGTGTCGCTCATGGAGGCGATCCTGCCACCCGCGTCCACGCCTTTCCCGCCCCCGAGGGCCGTGCGCCAGGATGAGCGGATGGTCAGCGCTGCGGGAGTCCTCAAGGCCGCCACCGCCACCGCCGGCGGTCTCGCCGTCGCGGGAGCGGCCGGTGTCGCCTACGCCGCCGGGTACGAGGTCAACGCCTTCGTGCTGCGCCACGCGCTCGTCCCCGTGCTGCCGGTGGGCCGCGCACCGCTGCGCGTGCTGCACCTGTCCGACCTGCACCTGGTGCCGAGCCAGCAGCGCAAGCGCGAGTGGGTGCGGGGCCTGGCCGACCTGGAACCCGACCTCGTCGTCACCACCGGCGACAACCTCGCCGCCCTCGACGCCGTCCCGGCCGTCCTGGACACCTACGCGGGCCTGCTGGAGCGCCCGGGGGTGTTCGTGCTCGGCTCCAACGACTACTGGGGCCCGCGGCCGCGCAACTGGGCGAAGTACCTCTACGTGCGCCGGGGCCCCAAGGCCCCCTCCGGCCCCCGGCTGCCCACCGAGGAGCTCGTGCGCGGCTTCACCGACGCCGGCTGGGTGGACCTGGACAACGTCCGCACCCGCCTGCGGGTCGGCGGGCTGGACCTGGAGCTCGTCGGCGTCGACGACCCGCACCTGCGCTACGACCGCTACGAGGACGTCGCGGGCCCCGCCGCGGCGGACGCGGACCTGACGATCGCCGTCACGCACGCCCCCTACCGGCGCACCCTGGACGCCATGACCGCCGACGGTGCCGGGCTGCTCATCGCCGGCCACACCCACGGCGGGCAGCTGTGCGTGCCCGGCTACGGCGCCCTCGTCACCAACTGCGACCTGCCGCGCGCTCAGGCCTCCGGCCTCTCCCGCTGGTCGGCGGGTGGGCGCGAGGCGTGGCTGCACGTCTCCGCGGGCCTGGGCACCTCCCCGTACGCGCCGCTGCGCTTCGCCTGCCGGCCGGAGGCCACGCTGCTGGAGCTGGTGCCGGTGCGCTGAGCGGGGGCCCGGCGGGGAAGGTGGTCGAGACCACCCCCGCGCGTCGGCTATCCTCGTCCAGGCAGATGCCACGGGGTGTGGCGCAGCTTGGTAGCGCGCTTCGTTCGGGACGAAGAGGCCGCAGGTTCAAATCCTGTCACCCCGACCAGCAGGACCGAGGGCCCGGAACCGCGAGAGCGGGGCCGGGCCCTCGTCGTGTCCGCGGCGCGGACGCCCCTACGATGTCCTGCCGGGCCGCCGCCCGGGTCCTCCGAGGAACGGGATGCAGATCAGGTGAGCGACGCTCCTCAGCTGGACCTGGCCACCGTCTTCGACGCGATGCCGACCTCCTACGCGGTGCTCGATCCGGACCTGCGGTTCGTGGCGGTCAACCACGCCTTCCTGGAGAACTCCGGGCGCACGCGCCGGGAGCTGATCGGCCGGCCGATCCTCGAGGTCTTCCCCGACAACCCCGCCGACCCCGGCACGCGCGCGACGGCCAACCTGGAGGCCTCGCTGCACCGGGTGCTGCGCACCGGCCGGCCGGACACGATGCCGCTGCAGAAGTACGACGTCGCCGGTCCCGACGGCGTCTTCCGCGCCCGCTGGTGGAGCCCGGTGAACGCCCCGGTGCTCGACGAGGACGGGCGGGTGGTGCTGCTGCTGCACCGGGCGGAGGAGGTCACCGACTACGTCACCGAGCGGCTGCGGCAGCGCCCCGGCTCGGCCGTCGACCTCTACGACGCCCTTCGCGACGTCCCCGCCGAGCGCCACCAGGCCGAGGCGGACCTGTACGTGCGCGGGCAGGAGCTGCGTTCGGCGCTGACCACCGAGACCGCGGAGGCGCAGCGGCTGGCCGGCATGGTCCGGGTGGCGCTGCGGCTGAGCGGGGCGCAGAGCGTCGCGGAGCTGACCGACATCGTCATCGGCAGCGGGCTGGGCGTGCTGGGCGCCGGTGGCGGTGCCGTCGCCGTGCGCGCGAGCGCCGACGGCGGCCCGGACGAGCTGCAGCTGACCCTCACCGACTCGCTGGGGGAGCGGGCGCGCCGCACCTTCGCGCGCATCCCCCTGGACAGCCCGCTGCCGGTGGCCGTGGCCGCCGCCACCGGCGAGGTCGTGGTCCTGCGCGACCGCGAGGCCGCCCTGGCCTCCACCGAGCAGATGGAGGAGGCCGTCACCAGCACGGGCCTGGGCACGTGGGTGTCCCTGCCGCTGCAGGTGGCGGGCCGCTCGCTGGGCGGGCTGACGATCGGCTGGCGCGAACCGCAGGACTTCACCGGGCGCGACTTCGAGCTGATGAGCGCCTTCGCCGCGCAGTGCGCGCAGAGCCTGGCTGCGATCCAGGCCCGCGAGCAGGAGCGCCGAGTGGCCGGCGAGCAGCGGCGCCTGTCGGAGGCGCTGCAGCGCAGCCTGCTCACCGCGCCGTTCGAGCCGGACCACCTGCAGATCGCCGTGCGCTACCTGCCCGCCGCCGCCGGGGCGCAGATCGGCGGCGACTGGTACGACTGCTTCCTGGCCCCCACCGGGGTCACCACCCTCGTCGTCGGCGACGTCGCCGGGCACGACCGCGACGCCGCGGCCGCCATGGGGCAGGTCCGCAACCTGCTGCGCGGCGTCTGCATGACCCTGGAGGAGCCGCCCGCCGCCGTGCTGGGCGGGCTGGACCGCGCCATGCGCCACCTCGGCGTCGGGGTCATCGCCACCGCCGTGCTGGCCCAGGTGGAGCAGACCGCCGCCGAGCGGGCCGCCGGGCTGCGCACGCTGCGGTGGTCCAACGCCGGGCACCCGCCGCCGGTCCTCGTGGCCGCCGACGGCACCGCGCGGCTGCTGCACACCCGGCCCGACCTGCTGCTCGGGCTGCTGCCCGAGGCCGAGCGCGCCGACCACGCGACGACCCTGCACCCCGGCGCCACCGTCGTCCTCTACACCGACGGCCTCGTGGAGCGCCGGGACGCGCCGCTGCAGGACGGGATGGAGTGGCTGCGCGCCACCCTGGAGCAGCTGCACCACCTGCCCGTCGAGGAGCTGTGCGACGCGCTGCTGGCCCGGCTCGACGGCCCCCTCGGGGACGACGTCGCGCTGCTGGTGCTGCGGGCCCACCCCGAGGACGGCCCGCGGCCGGCCGAGGCGGGACCGCAGGTGCTGCCGCCCACCGCGCCGGGTGCCGCCCCGCCGCTGGGCGGGCGCTGACCGGCCCGTCCCCGCCTGCCCGGTACGCCGTGCGCGCTCCTCGGGGGCGGGGGACGGTGTGGGCGTGAACGCCGCACCTCCCGACGAGCGCCCCCTGGACCGCCTGCCCGCCGCGGCCGCCGCCCCGCTGGAGGGGCCGGTGATGATGCACCAGCACTGGGACGACCTGGCGTTCCTGCACTGGGCGGTCGACCCCGCGCTTGTGGCGCCGCACCTGCCGCCGGGGGTGCGCCCGGACGTCCTCGACGGCGTCACCTACGTCGGGCTCATCCCCTTCACCCTGCGCGGTGCGGGACCGGGGCGGCTGCCGGCGGTGCCGTGGTTCGGCACGTTCCTGGAGACGAACGTGCGGATGTACTCCGTCGACGACGCCGGCCGGCGCGGGGTCGTCTTCGCCAGCCTGGACGCGACGCGGCTGGCCGTGGTGCTGGGGGCGCGGCTGGTGTTCGGGCTGCCGTACCGGTGGTCGCGGATGCGCCGGGCGCAGCGCGAGCGCGAGGGCGCCCGCGAGTTCGCCTGGACGTGCCGGACCCCCGCGGGGGTGCGCAGCCGGGTCGTGGTGCGCGAGGGCGCCGACGAGCTCGGCGCGGACGACGAGGTCGCGCGCTTCGTCACCGCCCGCTTCGGCCTGCACGTCGCGCACCTGGGGCGCACGTGGTGGGTGGCCAACGAGCACGAGGAGTGGCCGCTGCGCAGCGCACGGGTGCTCGCCCTCGACGACGGCCTGCTGGCCGCCGCGGGCTTCCCCGGGCTGGCCGGCCGCGCCCCCGACCACGTCGCCTTCTCCCGGCGCGTCACCACCCGCTTCGCGCTGCCGCGGGAACTGGCGGCGCCGCCCGCCCGTTGAACCGGGGGACACAGCCGCCTCCACAGGAAGGACCGCCGCCGCCGTGCGCGACGACGACCCCCCGAGTACCTGCCCCACCCCTGAGCCGCCGACGACGACCGGTGCGGGGGTGGGCTCCCCGTGACGGACGTGCTCTCCCTGCTCCTGGGCGTGCTGGTGGTGCTGCTGATCACCGCGGCGACGGCCTACTTCGTCGCCCAGGAGTTCGCCTACATGTCGGTGGACCGCTCCGGGCTCAACGCCCGCGCCGCCACCGGCGACCCCGGTGCGCGCCGTGCCCTGTCGGTCACGCGCCGCACCTCGTTCATGCTCTCCGGTGCCCAGCTGGGCATCACCGTCACCGGCCTGCTCGTCGGCTACGTGGCCGAACCCCTCATCGGCGAGTCGCTGGGCGCGCTGCTGGGCGGGGTGGGCATCCCCACCGCGGTCGGCGTCGGGTTCGGCGCGGTCGCGGCGCTGGTGTTCTCCACCTTCGTGCAGATGCTCTTCGGCGAGCTGTTCCCCAAGAACCTCGCCATCGCCAGGCCGGAGCCGGTGGCCACCTGGCTGGCGCGCTCGACGCTGGTGTACCTGAAGGTGTTCGGCTGGCTCATCTGGTTCTTCGACCAGGCCTCCAACCTGCTGCTGCGCGCGCTGCGCATCGAGCCCGTCCACGACGTGGAGCACGCGGCCACCGCCCGCGACCTCGAGCACATCGTCGAGGAGTCCCGCGAGAGCGGGGACCTGCCGGTGGAGATGGCGATGGTGCTGGACCGCATCCTCGACTTCCCCCACCGCGACGTGGAGCACGCGATGGTGCCCCGCTCGCGGGTGGACACCGTGCTCGACACCGCCGACCTGGGGCTGGTGCGCGCGCTCATGGCGCTGGGGCACTCGCGCTACCCGGTGCTGGCCGCCGACACCGGTGACGTCGTCGGCGTCGTGCACCTGGCGGACCTGCTGGTGACCACCGAGCCCGACAGCGCACCGATCACCACGATCACCCGCCCGCCGCTGGTCGTCTCCTCCCTCACGGCGCTGCCCGACGTGCTGCGCCAGCTGACGGAGACCCGCAACCAGCTGGCCTGCGTGGTCGACGAGTACGGCGGCTTCGCCGGGGTCGTCACCCTGGAGGACCTCGCCGAGGAGCTCGTCGGCGAGATCACCGACGAGCACGACGAGGCCGCCGGCTACGTGCCGGTGGAGGACGACGGCGTGTGGGAGATGGCCGGCGAGGTGCACGTCGACGAGGTCGAGCGCGCCCTCGGGGTGGACCTGCCGCGCGGCGACTACGAGACCGTCGCCGGCCTGGTCATCGCCGCCCACGGCGGGCTGCCGCAGCCGGGCACGGTCCTGGACGTCGACCTGCCGGCCGACCCCGCCGACCTGACCCTCGACGACGACGCCGCCCCGCGCCGGCTGCGGGTGGCGGTCCTGGCCGTCGAGCGGCACGTGCCCTCCCGGGTGCGCCTGGAGCTGCCCGGGACCACCCCCGACGAGACGACCGGAGGAACCCCGTGAGCGACGACCCGCTGATCGTCGTCCCGGCGACCGTCCTCATCGTCGGCCTCAGCGCCTTCTTCGTGGCCGTGGAGTTCGCGCTGCTGGCCGCCAAGCGGCACCGGCTGGAGGACGCCGCCGGCACCGCCTCCGGGCGCGCCGCGCTGCGCAGCTCCCACGAGCTGACGGTGCTGCTGGCCGGTTCCCAGCTGGGCATCACCGCCTGCGTCCTGCTGCTGGGCGCGATCAGCAAGCCCGCGGTGCACCACTGGCTGACCCCCGCGTTCCAGGCGGTCGGCGTCCCGGCCGCGGCCGCCGACGTCGCCGGCTTCGTGCTGGCGCTGTTCGTGGTCACCTTCGTCCACCTCGTCGTGGGCGAGATGGCCCCGAAGTCGTGGGCGATCGCGCACCCGGAGCGCTCGGCCCTGCTGCTGGCGCTGCCGATGCGCGCCTTCATGTGGGTGTTCCGCCCCGTGCTGAAGGCGCTCAACGCGGCGGCCAACGCCCTGGTGCGCCGCGTCGGCGCCGAACCCGCCGACGAGATCGCCGCCGGGCACAGCCCCGACGCGCTGCGCCACCTGCTGGAGCACTCGGCGAACGTGGGCGCGCTGGACGCGCGCTTCTCGGCCCAGCTCTCCGGTGCGCTGGAGCTGGAGCGGATGACGGTGCGCGAGCTGCTGCGCCCCGGCGCGACGCTGGCCTCGGTGCCGGCGGGCGCCACCGTCGGGGACGTGCGCGAGGTCACCCGCCGCACCGGCCACCTGCGCGTGCTGGTCGGCGAGGCGCAGCGGATCACCGGTGTGGTCCACGTGCGCGACACCCTCATCGAGCCGGCGGAGGCGCCCGCGGCCCCGCACGTGCGGGAGGTGTTCACCCTGGAGGCGGGCACCACCGTGCACGCGGCGCTGACGGCCATGCGCGAGACCCGCAACCACCTCGCCCTCGTCACCGACGGGGGAGCGGTCGCGGGTGTCATCACCCTGGCCGACGTGCTGCGCCGCCTCTTCCCGCAGGCGGTGGCGACCGCGGGCTGAGCGCGCGGCGGGGCGTGGCACGATCGGCCGGGTGACCACCACCGCGCCCACCCCGAACCCCGACGTCCCCGTCTGGGAGCGGCGCTTCCGCGCCGGCCGGGTCGGGCTGCCGGAGTGGGCCGAGGACGCCCCGCAGCGCTGCGTCGTGGAGGCCACCGTCGGCGGCGTGCTGGAGGTGCACTCCTTCGACGCGGGCACCGGCGCGCTCACCCGGCTCACCGAGCGCGCCGAGGGCACCTCGACGGCGACGATCGAGCCGTCGGGGGAGTTCGTCTGGTGGTTCGACGACACCGACGGCGACGAGCACGGCGTCTGGCGGCGGCAGCCGTTCGGCGCGGCTCCCGGCGAGGGCGTCGAGGACCCGCTGGGGCTGCCCGCCGCCTACTCCGCGGGGCTGGCGTTCGGCCGCAGCGGCAGGGTCGTCGTCGGCAGCCAGGACGACGACTACGGCACCCGCGTGCAGGTCGTCGAGCCCGGGGGAGCGGCCCGCACGCTCTACGAGCACCGCGAGGACGCGTGGGTGGCGGACCTGTCCCCGGACGAGGAGTTCGTCGCGATCGCGCACTCCGAGCACGGCGACTCCCGCCACCCCGACCTGCGGGTGCTGCGCGTGGAGGACGCCGCCACCGTGGTGGAGCTGGCCGACGGGCCCGGCAGGGGCGTCTCGCCGATCGCCTTCTCGCCGGTGCGCGGGGACGCGCGGCTGCTCGTGGAGCACGAGCGCGAGGGCCGGGCCGAACTGCTCGTCCTCGACGTGGTGACCGGGATGGAGCTGCCCGTGCGCCTCGGGCTGCCGGGCGAGGTCGCCGGCGCGGAGTGGACCCGCGACGCCACCGGCCTCGTCGTCCTCGTCGACCACGAGGCGCGCACGCTGGCGCACCTGGTCGACCTGGGCACCGGCGCGGTGCGGCGGCTGGGGCCGTCCACGGGCACCGTGGGCGGGGCCACGGCCCGCCCGGACGGCGACGTGTGGCTGGCGTGGTCGTCCTCGGCGCAGCCGCCGAGCGTGCGCACCCGCACCGGGCAGGTCCTGCTGCGCGCACCGGGTGAGCCCGCACCGCCGTCGGTGGACGTGCGCGACGTGTGGGTCGAGGGCGAGGGCGGGCGCGTCCACGCGCTGCTGCGCACCCCGCCCGGCGCGCAGGGCCCGCTGCCGCTGGTGGTGGAGGTCCACGGCGGTCCCACCCACCACGACACCGACTCCTTCCGCCCCTACGTCGCGACGTGGGTGGACGAGGGCTTCGCCGTGGTGCAGGTGAACTACCGCGGCTCCACCGGCTACGGCTCCGCGTGGCGGGACGCCCTGGACGCCCGGGTGGGCCACGTGGAGCTCGCCGACATCGCCGCGGTCGCCGACCACCTCGTCGCCACCGGGGTCGCGGACGCGGACCGGGTGGTGCTGGCCGGGGCCTCCTGGGGCGGTTTCCTCACCCTGCTCGGGCTGGGCACGCAGCCGCAGCGGTGGGCGCTGGGGCTCGCGGGGGTGCCGGTGGCCGACTACGTGGCCGCCTACGAGGACGAGATGGAGGGGCTGAAGGCCTTCGACCGCTCGCTGTTCGGCGGCTCCCCCGAGCAGGTGCCGGACAAGTACGCCGACTCCTCGCCGATCACCTACGTCGACGCCGTCCGCGCGCCGGTGCTGGTCCTGGCCGGCCGCAACGACCCGCGCTGCCCGATCCGGCAGATCGACAACTACCTGGAGCGGCTGGCCGCGCGCGGCGCCGTGCACGAGGTCTACCGCTACGACGCCGGGCACGGCTCGCTGCGCGACGACGAGCGGGTGCGGCAGATGCGGGTCGAGCTGGACTTCGTGCGCCGGCACCTGCCCGCCTGAGCGTCAGCCGGTGGACGTCAGCCGGTGAACGTCAGCCGGTGAACGTCAGCCAGAGCAGGGCGACGTTGAGGGCGACGACCAGCGCCACGGCCGTGACGGCGGCGAGGTGGGTGCCGCGGCGGTTGACGTGCGCGCCCATGAGCGAGCGGGAGCTGGTCAGCGCCACGAGGGGGATCAGCGCGAACGGGATGCCGAAGCTGAGGACGACCTGGCTGACGACGAGGGCGCGGGTGGGGTCGACGCCGGCACCCAGGCAGATGAGCGCGGGCACGAGCGTGACCACCCGCCGCACCAGCAGCGGGACGTCCACGTGCAGCAGCCCCTGCATGATCACCGCGCCGGCGTAGGCGCCGACCGACGTCGAGGCCAGCCCGGAGGCCAGCAGGCCGATGGCGAACAGCAGCGCCGCCCCGGTGCCCAGGTGGGTGGCGACGGCCGCGTGCGCGCCCTCCAGGGTGTCGGTGCCCTCGACGCCGCGCAGCGCGGACGCGGCGAGCAGCAGCATCGAGATGTTCACCACGCCCGCCACGAGCAGCGCCGCGAGGACGTCGACGCGGGTGGCGCCCAGCACGCGCCGGGTGCGGTGCGGGGCCACCGGCCCGTGGTGGTCGCGGGCCATCGCCGAGTGCAGGTACACCGCGTGCGGCATGACGGTGGCGCCGAGCATGCTCGCCGCCAGCAGCACCGTCTCGCTGCCCTCGAAGCGCGGCACGAGCCCGGCCGCGGCCTCGGACGCGTCCGGCGGGGCGAGCAGGACGCCGGAGACGAACCCGACGACGATGACGAGCAGCAGCGCGACGACGGCGGCCTCGAAGCGGCGCACCCCGTCGCGGTTCTGCAGCATCAGCAGCCCCAGCGAGACGAGGCCGACGACCAGCCCGCCGACCAGCAGCGGGGTGCCGAACAGCAGCTTCAGCGCGACCGCGCCGCCGATGACCTCGGCGAGGTCGGTGGCGGCGGCGACGAGCTCGGCCTGCCCCCAGTAGGCCAGCCGGGCCTTCGTGCCCAGCCGCGCGCGCAGCAGCTCCGGCAGCGTGGAGCCGGTGACCACCGACAGCTTCGCGGACAGGTACTGCACGAGGACGGCCATCGCGTTGGCCGCCACCAGCACCCACAGCAGCAGGTAGCCGTACCCGGCGCCCGCGGTGAGGTTGGCGGCGACGTTGCCGGGGTCCACGTAGGCGATGGCCGCGACGAACGCGGGCCCGAGCAGCCGCAGCAGGCCGCGCTCGGGCGGGTGGGCGGGCGCGGAGGTGCGGGCGTCCGTCGTCATGGCCGCATCGTGCCACGAAGTTCGGCGCACCGAACTTCGAAGTTGGGATGACCCGCCGATCAGCTCCTGGACCGATCATCGCCCGTGCCCGCGGCCCCCGCGACCCGAGCGCCCGTGGACGTGGGCGTGGCCGTGGGCAGCGCGGTGATCTTCCACGGTGCACCGTGGAAGATCACC
>NZ_JBJLSF010000101.1:0-17170 GCF_050871885.1 Kineococcus aridisoli
GTCGGTGCGCAGCTGGGTCAGGCGGGACTCGATGTGGTTGGTGTGGGGAGTGGTGGTGCTCACGGGTGGGTCCTCCTCGATGACTGTGCTCGTATTACGAGCGTAATTTACGAGCATCGAGGAGGTCCAGCGCGCGTCACTCGTTCGCCGCAGATCCAGTCGAACCACTGCGGGCAGCTCTGCGGGCTGTTCAGAGCCACTGCGTGGCCTCCAGCTCCAATCAGTCTCTGGACGCGCAAGGCGACGCTCAACAGATCAAGATCAACTTTGACCATCGACACCGTAATGACCGTTCCGTTGTCGAAAGTTACGACCGACACCTTCCGTCTCAAGGCGCCAGCTGCGACGGCGGAGCGCCCGGTGACGACGTAGCGGAGGATCGAGAGACATCGATGAGTCGATGCTCCGGGGGCGGCAGGCTCGGGGGCGGAGGTGATGCGGCCGAGACGCTCGCGATGAGCTCGGTAGCCACCTCGGCAGAGACTTCGGCCATAGCGATGAGCTGCGGCAGCTGAGCCAAGAGCGTGCGATGAGTGCTCCAACGTCGGCAGGCGTCGATGACCGCCGGCACTGCCCGCACAAAGCTCAGGAGGAGTCCCAAGGCGAGGACGAGCAGTGCTGAGCCGGAGAGAGTCGACAAGGGACCAAGAGAAGACGCCATGTAGTACTGATCGGCCCCAGAGGTGCTCAACTTGACGCACACGTCCGCCACGTCGTGCATCGGCATCACCGTGAGGAAAGCTTGAGAGGCTGCTTGTGTGACATAGCTCACATAAGCGATAGGGGCCCGATCTGCATAACTGAAAGTGTCACGATCTGATTACTCGGGGTCACCAGTCGTGCCCTGCTGATAGCTTCCGCCGACATGACCCCCGACCCCGGAGACGCGTCTTCGCCGGGCCCTGAGGATGCGGCCGCTCTGGTCGAAGCGGTCGACGACGCTGCTACCAAGGAGAGTCAGGAAGCGGTCGTCGAGTCGGCCGCAGACGAGCCACCTCTCGCCGACGCCTTCGCCTTCTTCACTCTCGAGGGCGAGCAGTTCGAGGGTGAAGGGCTGCCGGTCGGCAGCGCCCGTGAGGTCGGCTTCTTCCGCGACGTCATCCTTGAGCTCGCTCGAGCGGCGTGGCTCGACGCGAACCCTGACCGGACCTACGTGCCGCGCGGCTTCGAGCGCGGCTTCGACCTGCGGCTGGTCGTCATCCGTCCCGGCAGCGCCCGCATCGGGATGCGGCTTCCGCGGGCGGCCAACCGTGACGAGGCCGAGTGGTCAGACTGGCAGAGCGCCTACGGCACCGGACTCGACTCCCTCACCGATGCTGTGACCACGGTCGCTGAGACCGGTGGGCTCCCCCCACGCTTCCCTGTGCGCGCCGTGGCGCCCTTCAAGCGGCTGGGCTCCACCCTCAACGAAGACGGCCGGCTCGTGTTCGGCTCACCGACCAACGCTGTCCGTCGCGCGCAGATCGACCGGTCCGTGCGCACGCTGCTGCAGGAGATCGACGAAGTCGTTCCGCCCGAGCAGCCTACTGAGGCGTCGCTGACGGGTGTGATCACCGAGTTCGACGGAGATGCGCAGAGCTTCCAGATCCGCACCGACGACAAGCTGCTGCACACCTGCTCGATCGAGCACGGCAACGTGCGCATCGCCCAGGAGATCCACCGCTACGTCGCACACGATGGGATCACTGCCCCCGACGTGACTGTGACGGGCGAGACGACGCAGCCTGACGCCGCCCGGGTCCAGCTGTTCAACGTGCGCGACCTGCAGATCGTCCGCTCCCTAGCCGAGAAGGCAGTCGTGGCACGCCTGCAGACGATCGCTGCCCTCGAGCCAGGGTGGAACGGACCGGGCAGCTTCGTGCCAGCCGAGGACGTACGGCAGCGCGTCGAGCACCTGGCGCCGACCATCGTCACGCTCGGTATCCCGGTGAAGATCGTCCCCAACGATGACGGCGCAATCGTCCTCGAGTGGCGCCGCGGAGCGGTTGAGTGCACCGCAGCGATCGAGGCGGACGAGCAGATGTACCTGCTCGCGGACGACACAGAGACGGACCAGCAGACCGAGCACGAAGGTGACTACGACGAGCCGCGCCTCATCGGGTTCCTGACGACGGGGAGCATGGGTTGAGCACGATGCTGACCAACGCTGGCGAGGAACTACTGCGGCAGGTACACCCGATCATGTGCCCTGACGGCGAACCGGCGCGCACGGCCTTCACCCCTACCAAGAAGGACGAGGGCAAGCTCTCGACCCTGCGTGAGCGGGTCGGTGCTGACGAGGCGTACCGACGTCACGTCGAGGGGCTGCAGCTGCAAAGCGCCGGCACATGGGCAGTGACCGTTGGCGAGGTCGACGGGGCTGGGTGCACCGCTGTCGACGACGGCGAAGACTTGGCGGTGTCTGATCATGCCTCCGTCGACTTCACCGCAGTCGGCGGCCGGGGAGCCATCGAGCGTGCGGCTCGCAAGCTGCGCGATGCCGCGGTCGCTCGAGGGCCCCGCTTCGTGCCTCCGTCCGCCTGAGGGCGCAGGTGCCGTAGCGACTTCGGCCGGTCCCTTCGGCGCCTCTTGCTCGACTTGGTGGCCGTGCTCGACGGAGACGACCGCATCAGCGGCGCTGGTCAGCCGGGCCCGCCCGATCCACCGAGCGCTGCGCGCCCGGCTGCTGCGGCGGGTGGTGGCGGTGTCGGTGCCGACGACGCCGGCGGGGATGACCCGGCAGCCGCGCCCGTCGAGGGTGGCGGGCTAGTCGACGGCGTTCCACAGGATCGGGGCGCTGCCAGGGCCGGTGACCACCACCTCAACGACGTCCGGGGAACCCTCGAGGTCGACGACGACCTCACGGCCGGCGGGCAGCAGCAGCTCGTGCACGGCGAGGTCGGTGCGGGCGATGGTCGGCATCGCACCAGCGTGGGCGCCTGTCGTGGCGGTGAGCAGCCCCCCCGTCACGCCCGGCTGACGGCGGGCTGCTCGCGCAGCGCCCGGTACAGGCTGGCGCGGCTGACCCCGATCGCGGCGGCCGCGGCAGTGACGGTGTGCTCGCCGCCGGCCAGCATCGCCCGGGCCGCGGTCAGCTTGGCCGGCGTCATCACCGACGGGCGCCCGCCCCGGCGGCCGCGGGCTGCGGCCGCGTCCAGCCCGGCGCGGGTGCGCTCGCGGATCAGCTCGCGCTCGAATTCGGCCAGGGCGCCGAAGACGCTCAGCACCAGCCGGCCGGCGGCGGTGGTGGTGTCGATCGCCTCGCGTAGTGAGCGCAGTCCTACGTCCCGGGCGGCCAAGTCGTCGACCAGGGTTAGCAGGTGCGGCAGGGAGCGCCCCAGCCGGTCCAGGCGCCACACGACGAGGGTGTCGCCCTCGCGGGCGTAGTTGAGGACCTCCTCGAGCGCGGGGCGGGCGGCGAGGGCGCCGGAGGCGGTGTCGGTCCAGATGTAGGAGCAGCCGGCCGCGCGCAATGCGTCCTGCTGCAGCGCGGGATCCTGCACGGTGGTGGAGACGCGGGCGTAGCCGAGCAGCTGTGCGGTCACCGGGGCACCGTCGCAGAAGCCACCGACGTCCCTGGGCTGAGACGCCTCTTTCGCACACGGCTTGTGAGACGTCCCTGCCGGGCGTGTCGACCAAGTGGCGAAGGTGTCTCACAGACGGTCGATTTCGAGATGGGTGTCGATGTCCGAGGTCGTGTGCTCGGGCCTGTCGATGGTGGCCCTCAGCCCGGTATTAGCCTGTGGTCGCAGCGCAGTGCTGATCTCCCAGGACCGGTTCTGATCGCCGCATGCCGAAGGCCCGGTCCCCGCCAGGACCGGGCCTTCGGCTGTGAGTAGTGCTACGCGGCGGTCTTGTCGCCGGAGGGTGCTGCCTTCTTCCGGCTACCGAGGGTCAGCATCTTGTCGCGCTCCATGCCCATGTTGTAGTTGCCCACGATGGTCTGAGCCATGGGCATCGACCGGGACGACGATCCGCCACCGCTGGGCGTCTGGCGCACTGAGTTCTGCTTCCAGATCGCAGGAGACCCGCCCTTCTTCAGCACCTTTACCAGGCGGGCATCATCCGCGAGCTCCCAGTTGCCCGGCGTATTCAGGACCATGGCCACCGCCCGGAGGATCAGGTTGTCCCAGGTGCTGGTGTCACGGCCCCAGGCGTCGCTGACGATCTTCAGGACCCTCGTGACCATCCCGGGCTTCTGAGCCATGACCAGCAGCGCCTGGACGGCGCCGACCCGGTTCGGGCTGGGGCTTGCAGCGATCTGCAGATCATTGCCCAGGGCTCGCACCTCCTGGTCGGCGCGGATCGCCAGGGCGTCGCCTGCGGTGAGCGAGACGCGGAAGTTGTCGAACGGCTTCACCGGCCTGCGGTGCTTGTTCGCTGCGAGGAAGAGCTTCGCTTCCTGCTGGATGGTGAGATCTTCATAGATCATGGCGTCGCGAAGGAAGCCGGGCCCTTCCTTCTGGATGCAGGCCTGGTTGCTGTGCTGCCCATCGATGATCACGAGCTGTCCGTCAGCACGCTTCGAGACCAGGGCCGGCAGCAGCATCTCCAGGTCCCAGTTCTCGGTGATCTTCTCCGTCCATGCGGTGATCTCCTCGCGCTGCATGTAGAGGCGCGTGGTGTCCATCGCCGGATCGATGGTCAGGTCACCCACCCTGACCGCTGCGTAGTACTTCTTCATCGAGCCACCCCCAGTGGTTCGCCGTGCGGTCTCCCAGGACCGATGTCTGCCAAGGTACACGGACCTGCTGACCTGTGCAAAATTCTATGGCGAAGCCCACCGCAGAGGTCAGTACACCTAGTCACCTAGGTCCACAGTTTTACCCCGGCGCCAACACTCACCTCGATGGCTGGTGTAGATGTAGCGATCGCTGTGCCCGCCAGTGGAACGCAGCCCGGGCTAACTTGTCGGCCAGCGCAGCCGGTCGCTAACGAGGCGCCCGGCATGGCGCGTGCCGCACCCGTCTCCTACCGCCAGGCCGCCAGGCCAGCCGCTGGCAGGCAGAATCTCTGCTCCTGCCGAATCACCAGGTGGCCGCGTCCGCTAGGGACAGTCCCCTGCGACATCCTCGGCACCCCTTGCGCGAGTAGTGCTAACTGCCTGGCGGCTAGAAGCTCATCCCTGGTCCTCGAGCCGCTGGGCAAGCTCGCTGCGCACGGTCTCGCGCTCGCGCGGGCCCATGGACTGGTACACCGCCCACAGGCGCTCGGCCGGGGTAAAGCTGCGCTGCCCGCGCAGCACCCAGGACAGGAACTGGGTGCGGGCCCTGGCGTCGAGCTCTTCGTCGAAGGAGCTGATGACCTGCTGCACCTGCTCCTTCCCCACTTGTGGCGCCCACTGCCCGCCGCTGTGCCGTAGGCACACCACGTGCAGGTTGGAGTCCTCCTCGCTCCCACCCTGGGAAGGGGGGACGATGTACTGGATGATCAGCTGAGCGGTGCGGTTGTCGTCGGGGGCATACTGCTCACCGGCGGCGATGCCGCAGATGGTGCAGACCCTGTCGCGCTCGAGGACGCGCCGGGACTGCACCGCGCTGATCCGACCCAGGGTCGGGCGCGGCACCTCGGGGTTCCAGATGTGCAGGCCGATCCTGGTCACGGTGGTGATCCGCAC
Organism: Kineococcus aridisoli; assembly: GCF_050871885.1. Lineage (NCBI taxonomy): Bacteria > Bacillati > Actinomycetota > Actinomycetes > Kineosporiales > Kineosporiaceae > Kineococcus > Kineococcus aridisoli. Next base: position 5,597 of record NZ_JBJLSF010000101.1, read on the forward strand.
GCGCTGGTCCTCCGGGTCGGAGGCGTAGTCGAAGGCCCAGCCCATCGTGCGCAGCTCGCGCATGCGCCGGTCGACCTGGTCGATGCCGGGGAAGGCCAGGCGCAGCGCCTGCTTGCGGAAGCGCCCGCCCTCGCCCACCTCGGTGGCCAGGAAGAGGGCCACGCGGGCACGCGAGCCCAGGGTCTCGTCGTGGTAGTCGAAGCCCGGCGTGCTTAGCGTCCTGCCCGGCGCGACCAGTGGCGCGAAGGCGGGCTGGTCCCCGGGCGGGGCGTGCAGGTCATCGCTCATGAAGGTCTCCATGTGCTGCGGGGTGGCTCGCTGCCGGCCCTCGGGGGCGGGCCCGGCGGGTGGGCCCGGTCTGACCGGGCCCACCCACCTCAGGGGATCAGGCCGTCCAGCCGTCGGCGGCGCCGTAGATGCGGCGCACCTCGGTCAGGAAGGTGGCCCGCTCCGGTGCGGTGAGGCGGTGGATGCGGGCGAAGAGGCTGTCGAGTGCGGTGAAGTTCCGCTTGCCCGCCTGCACCCAGCGCATCAGCTGCTGGCGCTCGGCCCGGTTCAGGCGGCGGGTCTCCTGCGCCAGGCGGGGCAGGTCCTCCGGGGCGCCGGTGTACTGCTGGGCCTGCTCGTTGCAGCGGGCGCACTCGGCGCGCAGGTCCTCGTCGTGCAGGCGCGAGCCCTCCTGCGCCAGCATCGCCGGCTCCTTGTGCCCGGCGGTGAGCACGACGGGGCCGTAGGGCGGGAAAGGGTCCTGCATGCCGGGCATCACCCCGCAGACCTTGCAGTGCCCGTCGCGCTCGACGACGCGGCGGACCTGGACGCGGGAGATGCCGCTGGGCCGGCGGCTGCGCACGCCCGGCTCCCACAGGTGGTCCCCGATCACCTCCAGGCGGTGCTGCCGCGGGCGCAGGGAGCGGTCGGTCTTGTAGGACGTGATCTTCCAGCCGTGCAGCGACCTGAGCTCACGGGCGCGGCGGTCGATCTCAGTGATGTCAGGGATCGCGTAGCGCAGGCCCAGGCCGGTGAACACGCCTCCCTCGCCCACCTCCGTGGCCAGGAACAGGCCCGTGCGCGGCCTGCTGCCGAGGGAGTCCTCGTGCCAGGAGTACCCGCTGACCTCGATCACCCCGCGGGGGTTGCGGTCGATGTGCTCGCGCCAGGGCTCGGAGCCGAACGTCGTGGTCATGCCATGCCTCCAGTGAAGGGGAGCCGGCGGGGTCGCCTGGCTGCCTGCTCTACGAAGGTAACAGTCACCAGCAGATGCTGGCAACTCCCGGCAGGAGATGAAACGCCAAGGTTGGCCCTAAGTGAGGCCAGGAACTTCCATCTGCGCCGCGCGCCTAAAAGACCACTCGGCGTGGCGACTGCTCGACTCGTCGACTACTCGACAAGGTGACCGGTGTGCACACCATCGCCATCGCCAACCACAAGGGCGGGGTCGGCAAGACGACCACGGCCGTCAACCTCGCCGCCGGCCTCGCCCGCCGCGGCCACCGCACCCTGCTCGTCGACGTCGACGCCCAGGCGCACGCCACCTTCTGGTTCGTCGACGACCCCGAGGAGGTCGAGGCGGACCTGCAGGACGTGGTGACCGGGCGGGTGGAACTGCCCAAGGCCGTGCGGACCACGCGCATCGAGCACCTGGACCTGCTGCCCGCCACCCTGGCGCTGGCCCAGCTGGAGGTGCAGCTGGTCTCCATGACCCGCCGCGAGGACCGCGTCGCCCGCGCCCTGAGCCCGGCGCGGGAGACCTACGACTACGTCGTCCTCGACCTGGCCCCCAGCCTGTCGCTGGTGTCCCTGGCCGCCCTGGTGGCCGCCGACTCGATCATCGCCCCCGTCAGCGCCACCAAGCTGGCCGTCTCCGGCCTGGGCGCCTTCCTCGGCTGGACCGAGGACTTCCGCGCCGAGGGCGTCATCACCGCGCCCCTGCTGGGGGTGCTGGTGACGATGACCGACACCCGCACCCGCGTGACCCGCGAGGTCCAAGAAGCCCTCGCCGGCAGCCAGCTGCCCGTCTACGCCACGACCATCCCCCGCCGGGTGGCCGCCGAGGACCAGGTCGGCGAGCGCCTCGTGGCCGGCGACGCCGGCACCAGCGGCGACCTGTCCAGCGCCTACGACGCCTTCACCGCCGAGGTCATCGCCCAGACCAGCGGCGCGCAGGCGGGCGGCGGGCAGGCCGGCGGAACGCGGGACGGCGAGGTGCGCGCGTGAGCCCCCGCAAGGCCGTCAGCGCCGCCGACATGCTCAGCACCGCCCGCCGCGGCGCCTCACGACCCCCGGAGCAGCCGACCCCGTCAGGGCAGCCGGAGCCGGCCGAGACCGACAGCATCGACACCGCCCCGCTGTGGGAGGACGCCGAGCGCGCAGCCCACGACGACCAGCAGAAGACGGTGACCAGTGGAGTAGTTGACAAGTCGACTAGTCACCTAGCGGATAAGTCGACTGGTGCAGTAGTCGCCCCATCCAAGGCCACCTACGTCAAGGTGGCGGTCTCGCTGACCCCAGAGCTGCGGCGCTGGGTCAAGACCACGCCCGCCGGCCTGGGCCTGGAAGGACTTTCCTCCTCAGACCTAGTGCGTTTGGCGTTGTTCCGGCTGCGTCAAGACGTGGAAGCAGGGCTGCCCTTGGCAGACCTGCTGATCATCCAGGCGCATGAGGAGGCCCAGCGCTTGGCTGGGCGCCGCAACCGGGGGATGCCTGCTCGCGAGGACTGACGCAAGGCGCCCGGTCGGGCGGGCCGAGCTTCCCCTCACGGCCCGCCCGACCGGGCGTGCCGGGCATCCTGCCAGCCACACCTGCACCAGCGCACCAGCGATGCCGCACCAGCGATGCCGCACCGGCTGCGTCAGCCCTGCCGGCCGCGCCGCTCGGCCAGGAAGTCCACCAGCACATCAGGCTGTAGATAGCCCAGGGGCCCCTCGTCCACGCCCGAGCGCCCCAGCGGCACGATGGTAAGCCCGGCCATGGCCAGGCCCCGCTGCATGTCCTCCGGCAGCAGGTCGTCCTCGGCCAAGCGCAGCGCCCGCCGACGGGTGACCTCGTCGGCATCGGCCCACCACGAGGCCACGGCGTAGCGCTGGTTCACGCCCTCAGCCTGCCTGCACTGGTGACAGTGGGCGGCGGGGGAGCGCCTCAGGAGGCGGCCTGCTCCTGACGCTGGTCATCGCCCGTGCCGGACTCGGGCATCTCGCCGTAGCGGCGGGCATCGTGCAGCAGCCGACCGACGGTGCCGGTGGAGCAGCCCATCGCCTCGGCGATCTGCGCGTAGGAGGCGCCAGAAGTACGCAGCTGCACCGCCTGGGCACGCCGAGCCGCGGCCCGGCTCAGGAAGTCAGGCCGTGGTTCAGCGATCATGCGCTGCACGGTGCGCTGAGAGATCCCGTACTGCTCGGCAGCCTCTCGTGCGGTCACCTTGCGGCGAGCCGGCATCTGCGCGCTCACAGCACCCCTTCCGCCAGCTGCGCGATCGTCACCTTCGGACGGCTCGCGCTGCCCTCGCTCTGACTAGCCTTGCGTGCGTTGCGCCGGCGCTGTTCCTGCTGCGCCGGGGTGTTGGCCCGCCCACCCTTCGCCCCGCCCTTCTTGCCGCCGCTGCTGCCGCGCTGGGCCTGCACCGCGCGGAAGCCGGCCTCGTCGAAGGAGCGGCGCCAGACCCATCGTGCAACGGACTGCGCGGTCTGGGCCACCTCCGCGGCCGGCAGGGGGATGGCGAACTCGTGGTTGACGTTGAGGGCGAAGGCGTCGACGACCTCCTCCCACTCCAGGCGGTCGCTGTAGCGGCGCCGGGCCCGGTAGGCCCACAGCCGCAGCCGGTTGAAGAGGGCCACGTTGCGTCCCAGCCCCGAGGACTCCGCCGTCTTGCGCGGCAGGGTGCGCGGCATCAGCTCGCCCAGGCCCTTGGCCAGCTCCCCGAGCTCGTACAGGTGTCCGGTGCCCCAGGTGGTGCTCCAGTGCTCGTGCACCGGGTTCTTGGTCAGCAGCCCCGCGTAGCCCACATCCCCGTCCAGGGAGCGGCGCAGCCCCTCCTCGACCTTGGCCGCGAAGCGCATCGGCTCCAGCCGCGCGGAGTCGGTGCGGCAGACGGGGGTGTTCAGCACCCAGCCCACGTGCCCGCGCCCGGTGGGCGACTCCGCGATCCAGGAGGGCATCGGGTGGCTCATCGGCTTGGTCAGCGCCCGCAGCACGGTGTCGTCGTGGTCGACGTCGATGACGAGCATGGACAGCAGCGCCTTGGGGGAGTGCTCCAGGTAGCGGCGGGCCAGCGCGTCGTCGCGGCTCTGGCGCCAGCAGCCGCGGGTGAGGTCGTCGGTGGCCAGCGGCCGGCGCGGGGACCAGGTGTCGGTCCACCTGCGCGCGTCCATCGGCGCGTCCCTGCGCACGCTGCTGGCCCTCGGCATGGCGCACACCGTGCCAGCAAGATCGCTGACGCCTAGATGGGACACGCCGACACCGACCGACAAATATTCGGGTACGCCAACGCCGGAAAGCCTACTCAGGTAGTTCGGCGCAGCCGCCCCGCCCGCTCCTCCCGACTGCTCCCCACCACCCCGCTGCCTCAGCCACCGACAGGCGAGCTCTTCTGACGCCCGCTCCTGCGGCCGCTGGCGTGCCCCCGTGTCGCCCACGCGTTCAGCCAGCCATGCTCACTCCTCGTGGTCCTCAGCCGCACGCTCTCGACTGCTCAACGCCTGCCCCCTCCAGGCGCAGCTGCTGCGCCATCACGGTCGCGCCTCCCCACTGGCTGCCCCACCGCGGCTCACCTGCAGGCAGAGTGACGTGCTGAGACGCTCAAGGTGCCGGGCAAGGAGACGCCATCCCATGAAGGTGCTGTTCGACGACGGCTTGCACGTGCAGTACGGCTTCCTGCACCTGCAGCCCTCCGACGTCGACTTCGACCTCATCGACGCCCGCGGTGGACAGGCCAACGGGCTGTGCGGTGCCGCCTACCCCGGCATCCTCGCCCTGGTGCTCGGACTGCACACCGGAACGGTGTTCCTACGCGTGGAGCTGCACGAGGCGGAGCCCGCTCTGGATGCAGGAGCGGAGGAGTGGGAGGACATCGTCGAGGTTCCGTTGACCATCACCGCCGATGAGTACGGGCTCAGCACCTTCGACTCAGGCGCCCAGATCGAAGCTCCTGCGGCCGGGACTTATCGGGCCCGCTGGTGCGCCAGCGGCATGGACGAGGCCCACGACCTCACTCGCAGCGCCGACGAGCCGAAGATCGACCGGTACCTGCTGCAGCTGTGGCCGGCTGCCCTCCGTCCCGACTCCGTGATCCGCCAGGGCAGCGAGCAGGCCGCCTACTGGCACGGCGTAGCCGCCCAGACAGCTCCTCCTGCCGCCGCTCGCTCGAAGCCGTGACCTGCCCACGCACCCCCGCACGCCGACGCTGGCAGGACGGGGCTGGTCCGTCCGGGTGAGCTGGCTCAGCCCGCTACCGACGGCAGTCGACGTGGGGATGTGGCACGCAAGAAGAGCGCCGGCGGCGCGGATGATGCGGCGCGCTTCGCCGCAGCTCTCGTGATCGTGCTGGTGATGTCCGGCGCCGCCGCGGTGGTGCGCTCCTGGCTGGCGATCTGGTGGCCGCTGTTGGCCCTGGCCGCCGCGGTGCTCGTGGTGCTCGCGCTCTGGCGGGTGGTGGTGCTGCGCCGGCGCAGCCGGGCGCGCGTGGCCCGCCAAGCGGAGCTGGATCGGCAGGTGGCCAGCACCGACGGGATGAGCGGGAGCGATTTCGAGCAGCTGGTGGCGAGGCTGCTGCGTCGTGACGGCTGGCGTGAGGTGGTCGTCTCCGGCGGCGCGGGGGACTTGGGCGCTGACGTGCGCGCCCGTCATCCGCGCGATGGCTCGCTGCTGGTGGTGCAGTGCAAGCGCTACAGCAACCGTGCGGTCAGCTCCCCGGACATGCAGCGCTTCCTGGGCACCGTCTTCCACCACCACCGCGCTGAGCACGCGCTGTACGTGGCCACCAGCTTCTACTCACGCCCCGCCCGAGCGCTGGCCGCCAGCAGCGGCGTGCACCTGGTCGACCGGCAGGCTCTGGCGGCGTGGATGGCCGGCCAGCCGCTGACGCTCACCACCACCAGCGCCGGCGCCTCCGTCGTGCCGCGCTGACGCACCAGCCACCGCGTCGGCGCTTCGCGTCGGCACCTTGCGTCGAGCACCGCTCTCGTCCTTGCCCTCGGGTGTGCCCCGGGCTACCGGTACCCGTTGGTGCCTCGACCTCCTCACCACGCGTGCGGCGCCCTGGCGCCGCACGAAGCTGCAGCCCTAGCGGGCTGCCCCTGCGCGCCAGCGCGCGCCGGAAAACACCCACGCCGATAGGCTCCACCGAAGACGTAAGTAGAGCGATGCGAGGTATGACTATCGTAACGCTGGCGCGTTCCGGCTTGTCTCCTCGCTGCCCGCTCGCTGCGCTCGCAGGCAGGGCTCGCCTGGAGGCGGGCGGGTGCGGGCTGGCGTAGTTCGCGCAGCAGATGCTGGTGCGTAGAGGCGCGCCGCAGTGGAGAGGAGGCCGGGATGGGTGGGGAGCGCACGCGCACGGTGGCGGTGCGGTTGAGCCCGGCTGAGCACGCGGAGTGGCAGGCGGCGGCGGCTGCGGCGGGGCGGGGGCGGTTGGGCTCGTGGGTGCGCGATGAGGTGGCCGCGCGGCTGAGTGAGGGCGGCACGCTGGGTGGTGCGGTGGGCTCCAGAAGCGGCCAGCGCGGGCACGGACAGCGGGTGCCAGGCGAGGTGGACATGGACGCGCTGACGGCGTTGTCGATGTCGTCGGTGCTGCGCGCTGAGCTGTCGCGGGTGGGCAACAACCTCAACCAGGCGGTGCACCTGGCGCACGCGGGCGGGGTGGACGCGAGCGCGCTGGCTCGGCTAGAGCAGACGGCGGAGCAGGTGTCGGCGTTGCTGACGGTGCTGCACGAGCACACTGGCGCAGGCGGCTCTCGGGGCGGCTCTCGGGGCGGCTCTCGTGGCAGCGTTGGCGGTGCAAAGGCGCTAGCGCCGGCGGTGAGAAAGGCGCCGCGGCGGGCGGCGCGGAAGGCGCCGGCTGCACCATCCAGCTCCTCGCAGGCCAGCTCCTCGCAGACGCCGCAGCAGCTGGGGGATGCAGCAGGGAGTCAGCGCGTGAACCGCTGGACCACGGGCGGTGCACGGTGATCGCGAAGATCACCCGCGGGGAGCGGGCGGGGGACCTGGCGGCGTACCTGCACGGGCCGGGCAACGCGGAGGAGCACGTGTACGCCGGGCGCTCCGGGGGCGCGGTCATCGGCGGGAACCTGGGTCTGCAGGGCAGCCGGGACGGCACGACGTGGGCGAGCCTGCTCAGTGACGCGGCGCGTACCAGGGCGGACATCACCCGGCCGATCTGGCACGCCTCGCTGCGCTGTGCACCGGGGGACCGGACGCTGTCGGATGCGGAGTGGGCGCGGGCGGCGGCCTCGTTCGCGGAGGCGATGGGCTTCGTGGATCCCATCGGCTCGGGTGTGCCGTGGGAGGAGCAGGCCACGCAGCCGTGGGTGGTGGTGCGCCACGGCGAGGACCACGTGCACATCGCCGTCTCCCGGGTGGGCTTCGATGGGCGGGTGTGGCACGCGCGGCAGGACTACCGCGCCGCGCAGGCAGCGTGCACGCAACTGGAGCGCGAGTACGGCTTGACCGTGGCGCCGCGCACCTCGACGAAGGAGAGCCGGCGCAGCGCCGATCACCAGCTGACGGCGGGGGAGTGGCGGCGTGGGCAGCGCACCGGGGCGGCGCCGGAGCGGGTGCAGCTCGCCGAGCGGGTGCGCGCGGCCGTGGAAGCTTCGGCCGGTGGCGGGCGGGAGGGCTTCGAGGCCGCGCTGCAGCGGGCAGGGGTCGGCTATCGCGCCAACGTGGCCGGCACCGGGCGGGTGAGTGGGTACTCCTTCGCCCTGCCCGGGCACACCGACAAGGAGGGGGCGCCGGTGTGGTTCCGCGCCTCGCAGCTGGACCGGGCGCTGTCGTGGTCGAAGGTCGCTCCCATCCTTGAGACGCCGGTGACAGCACCCCAGGTAGAGGTGCCCAAGCGGGTGCTGGAGTCGACGGCCCGCCACGAGTGGCGGGTGGAGCAGGCGCAGGCTGAGGCCGCCGCCCAGCAGGGCGCGCAGCGGCTGCAGGCGCTGCCGGCAGTGGTCGCCGCCCGCGTGCAGGGCGATGACGAGTGGTGGGCGCAGCGCCGACGCGGTGGAGAGCAGGTCGCTGCCGCGCTGGTGCAGCGTGCCCGCGAGGAGGCGCACATCAAGCAAGCGCGCCGGCTGCTGCAGCTGGCCTCCGGTGCCGTGCCCGACCGGGCCCGCAGCGGTAAGAGCAGCGCGGAGCAGACCGCGGAAGCCGCTGCGCGAGCGGTGACGGCAGCGGCGCGAGCGGTGGAGGCGGCGCAGGATGCGAAGGCAGCACGAGCGCGCGCGGACCGCGTCATCCGCGACTCCCCGTACGGTGCCGGACGCGAGGCTGGACGGGAACGCTGACCATGAGCGTCAGCGTGGATGACCTGGAGGCATTCGTACTGCGCTGGTCGCGCACCTCCCACGCCACGGAGCAACGCCGGCGACATCAGTGCCGAGCCAGCACGCCCACCGGCACGAGCCGCGTCTGACAGCAGTCATCGCCAACGGCCACGATGAAGTTGGTGAGTGACTGCCGAGGGAGCTCCGCCTTGTGTGGGCCTCGGCCACCGAGCTTGACACCAAGGGCGTCTCTACGTGGAGAGACTGAGCAGCATCCTCAACGTGGGCCCGTCAAGAAGTTGACGCTTGAACTCCATGCTCAGCCACGCGTAGTACCGTTCAGGCGACCAGGATCGTCGGAGTACGAGGTCGGCGTAGCGAGCCGGGTCGTTGAGGATCCAAAGCACATCAGCTGCGATCTTGATGAGGTCCTCGTCGAGCCCGTCCAGGTGGGCGAGTCGCTTGGCCTGCGAGCGGGCGGCCTTGAAGCGCTGACCCGTCAGGTCATCCCACAGTGCTGCCACTTCAGCGCTGTCATCAGCAGCGCGGCGAGCGACTTCGTAAACCTGAGCCACCCGCCCGTTGATGGCGGTGCAGACGCCGGCGTAGGCCTCGAGCATCTCGACCGGTGTGGTGGCGGCCTCTACTGCCTTGAAGAAGTCGTGCTCCGCCACGGACTTCGATTCCATGTCCCCCGCCATGGCGACGTCGACGACGACCTTGAGCAGGTTGGCCTTGGTCTCGAAGCTGCCGAACACGGTCGGTCGCGCCACACCAGCGCGAGCAGCGATGTCGCCGACTGAAGTCGCGCCGTAGCCCTGCTCTACGAAGACCTCGGTCGCTGCCTCGAGGATCTTGCGTTTGGTTGCTTCAGCCTGCTGCTCCCGCAGGGTGGAGCGGTAGACCCGCTTGGCTGGAGCCTCGTCGATGGACACCGCGTCAGGGTACTGCTCGATTAATGGAAGACTATCCGTAGGTCGAGAAACTTGCCGAATGGTCAATATGCGGGGAGACTTGTCGTAGACGCCAGGAACGGCACTCCAGTGCCGACCTCCTGGGCGGCTACCGAGAGGAGCCAGTCGTGGACACCACCAGCACCTCCCTCCAGACGACGGTCGGCAGCCAGGACTTCGCAGTGCCGCCGAGCCACCTGTTGATCGCCTTCGCCGTTCTGACGGTGACCATCCTGGGCATCTCGCTGGCCTTGAGGGCAGCGCGGTGGGTCATCCACAAGACCCAGGTGGCCAGCTGGCTGCAGAAGAAGATCGAAGCGGCGCGGTGGATGCCCGAGAAGCCCCGGGGACGACTGGCGTTCCTGCTCGCGAACCTCCACGGCCGCTGCTCCCTCACCGTGAACGAGGAGGCGCACTGATGACCGCGACGACGGACACCAACAACTCGCCCGGACCCTGGGACGACCACCCGGGCCGGTCGCGTCGGCCCGGGTGGGAGCTGTGGGGCACGGCGTCAGGCTTGGTCCTCGTGGGCGTCGTGCTCACGGCAGTGGCCTTCGGCCGCGTCCCCTCGCCGGGCCACGGCGACCTCCTCGTCTTGTCCCGGCTGGGAGCACGCGTGGGTGCGGTCGTGACGATCGGCCTACTCCTCATCCTCGTGCTGCTGCCGAAGGAGAAGGACCGCCAGCTCCTGGGGGGGCAGGGCACGACGACGGTGCTGCGCCTAGCCGCTGTCGGGGCCGGCCTGTGGTGCGCCAGCGCCACGCTCGAGGTGGGTCTGCGGTACCAGGCGTTGGTGGGTGCAGGGGTCTGGCAGAACATCGCCCCCTTGGCCAGCTTCCTGCTCAGCGACGGTGAGGGGTCGGTCTACGCCCTACAGGCCGGCTCGACGCTCATCGTGCTGGTCCTGCTCATCCTGGCGGTGCGCGCCCCGCGCTGGGGGGACATCGTCCGGGTGATGGCCTTCGCCGTCCTCGCGACCGCGACCCTGCCGCTGCTGCTGCTGTACAAGAGGGTGCCCGCCTACGACGACGGCGGGGCCGAGGTCTTCGTCCCGCTGCCGCCGGGCGCCACCCTCTCCGACGCGCTCCACGTCGTCGGCGCCCTCTTCTGGGTGGGAGGACTTACCGGTCTCCTCATCGTGCTGTACCTGGCGTGGCGGGCGAGGACCCTGCCGCCGCGCAGGGGGGCCAGCTCGTCCGGGGCTGGCTCGCCGGCACAGCAGAACGCGCACGAGGCGCTGGTCAAGGCCGTCAACGGCTACTCCACGATCGCCCTCATCGCCGCCCTGGCCGTCACCTTCAGCGGGCTGACGATGGCCTGGAACACCCTGGGCGTGTGGTGGCCCGAAGACTGGAAGGCCTGGTCGGGCGACCCGAAGACCAAGGTGTACATCACGCTGGTCGCCTTCAAGCTGGCCGGCACCATGGTCCTGTTGACGATGGGGTACGCCCACCGGCGCTGGACGATCAAGCGCGTGGAGAACGGGCGTCCAGCCCACTTCGCGTACCTCGCCGGTTTCGAGGTGACGATCATGGTCCTCGTGATGGCGCTGGGGGTGCTCCTGACCTTCAACCCCGCGCACTGAGACGCGCACGCCGACGCGCTGGCTCGGGCCGATCCCCGTGCCAGCGCGTCGGCGCGTCGGCGTCCTTGCGCGAGCCGCGGCCTACGCGAGGCCGTACTTCGCGGCGTAGTCCTGGGCCAGCTGCTCACCGCGGGCGGTGAGCTTGATCTCCTGGTCGGGCTGGGTCCGGGTGCCATACGGCACGGCGCGGTAGAACGGGGCGTTCTCGTCGCTGGTGCCGAACAGGTTGGCGGTGGCGCGCATCTTGTCGCCGTAGAGGGCGCGACGGATGCGGCGGCTGTCCTCGACGGTGATCAGGCCGTGGTCCTGCCGGTGCTTCCAGTGCAGGTAGGCCACCTCGCCGAGCTTGTCCTCATCCGTCGGCGCGCTCGTGGGCGTCATGGGGGCGGGAGAGGGGAGCTGTCCGGCCAAGTCGTCGATAGCGGCGTCGATCAGAGCCACGATGTCGGTGCGCAGCTGGGTCAGGCGGGACTCGATGTGGTTGGTGTGGGGAGTGGTGGTGCTCACGGGTGGGTCCTCCTCGATGACTGTGCTCGTATTACGAGCGTAATTTACGAGCATCGAGGAGGTC